>CAYOPU010000009.1:0-29573 GCA_964405915.1 uncultured Smithella sp.
TAGTACCTGAAGCATTATTTGTCAAAGAATATGGCCTTTCGAATTGAACCTTTCCCAACAGGATCAAGATGCCTTCCAGCTACCCCTTCCCCTGCTTAATGTTTTTTCTTCTCTTTATTCTTTGCCGCTAATCGTATCTGTCGCCTTTCCGCTGCATCTGCGTTGCGATGTCTGTCCTCTTCCGTTTCTAAAACCAGAGGCGACAGCTGCATCGGTCGTTTCTCGGCATCCAGCGCCACAAAAGTCAAATAGGCAGAGCCAGTATGCCGCGTTTCGCCTGTTATCGGATTTTCCGCTTCTACGCGAACGCCGACTTCCATAGATGTCTTTCCGACAAAATTGACGGACGACTTAAGAATTAATAAATCCCCAATGTAAACAGGATGATGGAAATCAAGCTGATCTATGGACGCCGTAACAACGTGGGCGCGAGCATGGCGTGTGGCGGCAACTCCACCGGCCGTGTCGATCAGTTTCATAATATCTCCGCCATGCACATTTCCTGCCGGATTGGCATTTTCTGGATTCATCACCTGCCCTATAAACACTCTGCTTTCGCTGACTTTTTTGCCTTCCATAGACATCCTCTATATCTTGATTTGTTTTGATTTAAAATCCCGGGCCAGCGTACGGCGTTCTTCACGATCCTTGATATCCTCGCGACGGTCATATAACTTTTTGCCCTTGCCGATACCGATTTCCACTTTGACCCGGCCATTTTTGAAATAAAGTTTGAGCGGAACCAGGGCCAATCCCTTTTCCCGCGATTTGCCGTAAAGTTTTTTGATCTCCCGCTTATGCAAGAGCAGCTTGCGGGGGCGCAGTGGCTCGTGGTTGGAACGATTGCCGTGATCGTAATGACTGATGTGCATCTCTCGCAGATAAACCTCATCATCTTTTACAACCGCATAGCTGTCTTTCAGGTTGGCTTTGCCCGCGCGCAGGGCCTTAACCTCTGTTCCCGATAAGACCATGCCGGCTTCGTAGGTATCCCCGATATCATAATTGAGGCGCGCCATTTTGTTGGACGCGATCAGTCTTTGTGCTGTATTTTCTTTTGCCATGATTTAATTTTACCTAAAACCGCAATTAAAGCTATTTATTTTTTCCACCCGAAAGGCAGGTAATCCGGTTTAACATGACTCAGGGCTGTATAAATATTATGCCGGATGTCGGGATTATGGCGCTGCAAGTCATTCAAAAGATTTTTCACAACAATCCTTTTGGAGTTTTCACTGCTCGGACAGGCATTTTTGACTGTTGGAAATTGCCGCTCGCGACTGTATTTTTTTATTAGTTCTTCGCGCAAATAGGCCAGCGGACGGATAATATGCAGCTTACCCCCGAATATGCTTTGATTGGGCATCATCGTGCTGATTTCCCGCCCGTAGAACATATTAATCAAGAGGGTTTCAATGATATCATCACGATGGTGGGCAAAAGCAATCTTGTTGCAACCTTTTTCATCCGCGATTTCAAAAATTCTTTTTCGACGCAGACGCGAACATAAAAAACAGGGATTTTTCCTGTTGAAATCACTGTGTGATAAAAGGCCAATCTCGGTCTTTTCCATCACATTGTCATATCGATGTTCGTGAAAATATTTTTCCAGTTCTTGATAGGCAAGATAGGTCGGATCAAAACCCATGTCGATATTGACGGCGATAAAGGAAAATCGCGGCACAAAAATCATCTGCGAATCGAGTAAATCCAGAAGTGCGTAACTGTCCGCACCGCCGGAAACACCGATCAGCACACGATCTCCTTCTTCAATCATGGAATAATCCAGCACGGCTTTTTCGAGCCATTTTTTTAAGTGAAGAAATAGTTTGGTTTTTTTTTTAAAGATCGTGTTTCCCATTGTGAAAATTGATTATCAAACACAATCCCCTTTCACCGGCAACTGCCTGATGAAAGGGGATTGCTTTACATGTAATTTTACAATTCTCTATTAGTGATGCGCAGGGGGAGTGTCATTACCACCACCGGAAGCCCCAATAGCTACAGCCGCTATCCCGGCGGCTAAGGCTGCACCAGCGGCAATAGTACCGGCACCTACACCAGCCGCCGCAGCACCACCGGCCACAGCACCGGCTGCGCCTGCGCCGCCTGCGCCAACAACTCCGGTACCCGTAGCTGTTGAAACGGCCGTTCCCGCACCAACCGCACCAACGGTTGCACCAGCCGTAATGCCGGCTGCCGTAATAACGGCGGTTTGTCCGGCTACGATTGTCGTTGTCCCCACTGCAATGCCTGCGGCATTAAATGCTGTCAAAGTAAGCGATCCCGTCGTACAAGTCACGGTCGTAGAAAATCCCGATCCTGCAACAGCAACGGTAAATCCGGTTCCGCGGACACCGCAGACAGCGGTAGGCGTATGGACTTCAAAAGCATTTTTTCCACCGATAAATTTAGTGACATCAGCTACTAATTTTCCAAGAGTCAGAGAAAATATACCCCTTCGTGTTTTTCCCTTGACGGCAAATTCTTTCACGACCATTGACGAATCCGGAGAAAGTGTAATCGTGCTTTTGTCGTCGAAAACCATTTTAGCGGTGCCGTTCTTACCGGTTACAATCTCATCCTTTGCTTCAATAGGTGAATTAAAAACAGGTTTCAGAGCCTTTCCATCCCTGTTCTGTGTGACAGTACCCACAACGGATGTAAATCTGCCAATAGCAGCCGCATAGACGGGATAAGGAATAATCAGTTGCAATACTAATGAAAACACTATTATTTCACGTACATAATTATACTTCTTCATAAAATCCTCCTTCAATTTATCTGTATTTTTTTTTAACTAAGTTATTTGGCCTCTTTTTTACTCTTTTTTATTGTTTTGTCAATACTTTCTTGTTATTTTTTTTGCACCGCCTATAACCATTTAATATCTGTGTGGGTTGCATTCCCCGCTGCTTGCAGCGGGGTCATGATGACCATAATTTCATCTTGTGAATTCATCCATCCAGACCGGAAACTTTATATTGGGATGTCGCTCATTATGTAGATAATTCAGATGAGCTTAAACAGACGGCGGCGTAATACTTCCAATTGCGCCCGATTGTCTGTCAAGTTATAGGTCATTTCATTTCTACCGCTCTTTTCTTCTTTGACTTGCGAGATAACCAGCTCGACATTTTCCAGAAACTTAATGGCATTTAAATAGTTAGACTGGGAAAGGGCTTCGGCACGCAAGACTTCACCCTTGCGAAACATGCGTTCTCCCAGTGGTCGTATCTTGGCCAGCCATTCTTTTTGCGTCAGGGGAGATTTCTTGAGATAGACCAGACTGCGGATGACGATCCAGCAGGATTCCAAATAGTTGTGAATGAGTCCGGCAAAAGGTTTTAATTTTGCGCTGCCCCTGCTTTTGACCTCGATCCAGATTTCACCGTCACGTTCAGTCTGGATAATCATGGATCGACCATACAGATAAGCCAGCACATCAGCCGCTTCTTCACGATCATCCCGGCTCTCGTCAAAAATAAACTCATTCTTTAAAAGCCACTTCAAAAATTTGTAGTCTCCCATGATTTTCGCCAGAGATATTACATCTTCTGGATTTTTCACCACGGACGTGGCCACGAAACAAATGGACATAAAGAAATGAAGAATATTATTTTTGTAATATTCCAGATTCAGCCTTTTCGCATCTTCCAGAGAATAAACGACTTCCTGCAGTTCCTCTACGTCTTCATCGGCTTCAATCCTGGAAATGATGCCAGTCGAAACAAAAATATTCAAAGAATCTTCAATCGCTTTTTCCCGATTGGCAAATGTCGCTGCGAATTTCACACGCTTTGTGGATAAATAATCATAAAATTCTTTCAAAATACCATTCAATTCATCATGCGATATTCCACGCCGGTCATGGCTCAAAAGACCGGAAGCCACCAGTGCAAACGGTGTGACGACGGAAACCTTATTGATTTCCAGAACGACTTCGTACCCTATTTTCCGGTAAAGGCTCTGACGCTCATCCACCGTCATCTGTTCCATGGGTTTGTCCTGCGCTTCCAGATAGTCTTTCATGATGATCGGTTCACCGACATTGACATAAACCCGGCCATATCTCTTGCTCAAAATTTTGGTGCTTTTGATAATATCAGCAGTATTTTCCTGAACCTTGGGCGCACCGGACAACTCTTTAAGATACGACCGTTCTTCAATCACGCGATCGTAACCTATGTACAGAGGGACATAGGCCAGATTCTCAATATATTTGTCCTGATAGGCCTGAATAATCATGGACAACAAACCGTATTTGGGCATGACCATTTTCCCGGTTCGGCTTCTCCCTCCTTCGATGAAAAATTCCAGAGGAAGCCCCTCATGGAGAAGCGTAGCTATGTATTTTGAAAAGACTTCTCCGTAAAGGTCGTTCCCCCGAAAGCTGCGCCGCAGAAAAAATGCGCCGGAACGGCGGAAAATGTACCCCATGGGGAAAAAAGTCATGTTTTTCCCTGCCGCAATAAAAGGCATCTGAATATTATTTTTATAAAAAACGTATGAAAGAAGCAGGTAATCAATGTGACTGCGATGGCATGAAATGATGACAAAGGGCATTTTTTTGGACAAATTACGAACTTTGGCAAGTCCCTCTGAATCAATGGATACACCGTCATAAACCGTATTCCACAACCAGTTCAAAACCTTCGACCAGATTTCAATAAAGGTTTCCCTGTAATCCGCGGCTATCTCGTAAAGATATCGGCGGGCTTCTTTGACGATGGCAGCCTTGTCTTTCTTTGTTTTTTGCGCATAATCATCAACGAATCGCTTGACGTTCGGATCATGCATCACCATACCGATGAGTTCCTCACGCGATTTCAATGCAGGTCCAACAATGGCTGTTTTCTCTTCCTCAATCCGGTCGATCAATTCACCACGCAGCTCCTGAAGCAGTTTTTCTCTGGGTACACCAGCTGAAGCAGACAAATAATCAGTCAGATTGACAGGTTCAGCAGGTTTCACAAAAGCCTGCGTCGAATAGCGCACAAAAGTAACCAGGCGACGAAGCGATCCTGTGTGTTCCATCTGACCGAAAAGGATATTGAATAAACTTTCATCCTCCTTTTCCCGGCGACGGCCATAAGCGACCAGTACCGGCACGACAAATATTGGAAAAGAAAGTCTATTTTGAAGGTTGATTAGACTGACCAGCGCATCTTCGGCAAAGCGGTTTTCAATAAACTCCGACTCCCCCAGATGGATGAGGATGCTTTCTTTACGGGCAACTTTTTTTGTCAAATAATCAAGTTTGCCCTGACGTGTAACCTGATCTTTACGAAAACGGCGTAAAAAAGACGACCAGAATAATTTCAGCATCTTGGACAAGGGCTGCCAGAAGGACATATTCATGCCGTGACAATACACCGGTCTGGACAGTCCTTTGCGGTTCGTAAGTTCGGCAATGATCAGGCTGTTGAGCTTGCTTCTTTGCTTAATGGCATAAATGATAACACCATCAGCTGCCAGTTTTTTAAGAGCATTAACGTCTTCATCAGCGATAGAAACACGAGAAAGATACGTTTTTGCCGGACGAAAGCGCCAGAAGTCTTGTCTGTCATAAATACAGCCGGCATAGTATTCATCTTCATGACGGTTGGAATCTATCGGCATTTTTTCACTCATAACCCATCCGGTTTCATCTTTAAGCTATTGAGAAGTTAGCGTATGGAAACTATGCTTCTTTTTTTTGAAATTCATCGGGAAAACGTCCGCTCATGTAATCCTGAATATAAGCACGTACATCGACGGCGTTATTATAAGACATCGCCTGCGTAAGCAGCTTCCGGGATTCCGCAAGCGTTGATTGTTGGATGATACGTTTGATGCGGGGAATCGCCAGATGATTCATGCTGAGCTCATCGAGCTGTATGCCTAAAAGAATCAGACAACAGAGAGGATCCCCGGCCATCTCTCCGCACATGGCCACGCGAACTTTTGCTTCATGAGCCTGATCCACAATTCTCTTGATTAATCTCAACACGGCAGGGTGCAAAGGCTCATAAAGATACGTGACTCTTTCATTGGAGCGGTCAATTGCCAGAGCATACTGAATTAAATCATTCGTTCCAATACTGAAAAAATCGACTTCCCGCGCCAGTTGATCAGCAATCACCGCTGCCGCAGGCACTTCGATCATTGCTCCGATTTCCATTTGGTCGGCAATCGGCACGCCCTGTGCCAAAAGTTCCTGACGGGTCTCTTCCAGAAGACGCTTGGCTTCACGAATTTCTTCGATGCATGTTATCATCGGGAATAATATTTTAACTTTGCCCAGCGCGCTCACACGCCAAATAGCCCGCAACTGCGTCTTGAACAGTTCGACTTCTTTAAGACAGAAACGAATTGCCCGCAATCCCATCTGTGGGTTTAATTCTTTGGCCTGTTTCTGATAGTTGGGGAATTTATCACCGCCTAAATCAAATGTCCGAATGGTGGAGGAAGATAAATTTTTCTCTGTAACCACCTGGCGATAATTAGCGAAATGGTCATCCTCCGTCGGCAAATCTTCACGGTAGATATATAAAAATTCCGTCCTGTAAAGACCGATGGACTCGGCTCCGTGAGTAATTGCCGAAGGAATTTCCTCAATGAATTCTATATTAGACCCTATTTGCACATGATAATTATCCAGGGTGGTAGCAGGCAGTTTAGCATATTTAAGATACTCGTCTTTGGCGGCGTCATAATGACGCTTCTTTTCTTCGTATCTTTTAAGCATATCGTGGTACGGATTTAGCACCACCAACCCGGACGTGCCGTCAACGATGATTTCATCGCCGGTTCGCACAAAACGGGTGACATTATCCAAACCGACTACAGCGGGCAATTCCATGGACCGGGCCACAATAGCCGTATGCGATGTGCGGCCTCCGCTGTCGGTGGCAAAACCGACGATTTTATCCAGTTTCATCTGAGCTGTATCCGCAGGCGACAGATCATGGGATACGATAATCACACCTTCATAACCGACATCCCAGACCGGTTCATGCTTCTCACCGGACAAATTGCGTAAAATCCGTTTGACGACATACTGCACATCACTGATACGCCCGCTGATATAAGCATCATCCAAACCCTCAAATATTTGCTTGTAGTGGTCCAGCGTCATACGCAACGCCCATTCGACGTTGATCTTCATGCGGCGAATATAGTTAATGGTACGGTTAATAAATTTTTTATCCGCCAAAAGCAGGATATGAACATCAATAACATAAATAGGTTCCGTCACTTTTGTTTTTTTAAGATTATCCTGAAGTTCCAAAAGCTGCCTTGATGACTCTTTCAGGGCATTCTTAAAACGTTCTATTTCATGGAGAATGGAAGCGTCATCACTAAGTTTATAAAAGGATACCTGAGCATCCAGGGGATCAAAGCGGTAAGCTTTTCCGATCACCACGCCCGGAGAGACGCCAATCCCTTTCAGAACAAATGTTTTTTTCCCTTGGTCAGCCGTCATGTTATGTCTATTCTTCTCCAAATTTATTTTCAATCAATGCTTCTATTTCAGCCAGAGACTCGACTGCATCACTACCCTCGGCTCTTACCGTTATCATACCGCCCATCGGACAGGCAAGTGTCAAAATTCCCAGAATGCTCTTCCCGTTAACCGTTTGACCGTTTCGTTCAATAAATATTTCAGCACGGTGCTTCTGCGCAACGCGAACTAATGACGCTGCCGCGCGCGCATGCATTCCTAATTTATTTTTTAATTTGAATGTTTTCATTACCACCACACTAATAATTCCCTCGATGAAAAAATCAGCAGCAGAATCGCCGTTCCATATAAAATATAAATTTGCGCTACGCCTTTTTTTACTAAAAGCCAGCAAAGCAAAATAGTCGCCAACAGGGCTAACGCCCCCCATAGCCGGTCTGCTCCGGCAAAGATCGAATACGTATCGCGCAAAAGCCAGATGCCGCAGCACGAAAGAGCCATCAGGGACAACCATCGCACTTTGACGGCAATGCGCGGCAAATCAATTTTACGGACAAATTCAATCCCCTGTTTTCCGTGCCGATGACCTTCAAGAAAACCTTTCACTCTTACCCATATATGTGCAGGCGTGAATATCAACATAAAGGCCAAAGGGGCTAAAATCCATCCCAGCCAGGCCAGTCCCACCGAGATAATTCCCGCACATGGCCGAAGAGCGCTCCAGAAAAATGTGTCGCCAATCGCGGCATAGGGACCCATCAGGCTTTGTTTAACCGTCACCATGGAGGAAACGGCTCCACCGTTCGGTTTGTCTTCTGCCATCCGAATCAGAGAACCGATGAGCGACGCAGATAAATAGGGATGAGTGTTAAACATCTGCAAATGCTGGATCAATATCTCCTGTTCTTCTATTCGAGGCAGCTTCTGTACCCGGAGAACCGGAATCATTGTATAGGTAAACCCAAGATTTTGCATGCGTCGAAAATTCAATGCGGTATGAATAAAAAAAGATCTCAAGAATATTTTAATTAAAGACCTTTTTTCCATTTTTCACGGCTCCGGACACATCTATGCAAACTGATTTTCAAGTGTCCAGCAACTAACACAATTGCCAAGTTAAGTCAATTTAATCACGGAATGCGTAGCTTTAATTTTTCTTGACAGACAGTTTCATTGCTGTTAAGGACACGCCGGTTTTAACGTCAACGGCGGCTGTGAAAACTTCTTAATTTATTATCTTTTGCCGCAACGTTTAAATCACATGTAATTTATTTTATAAGGGGGTTCTTACGAAATGCTTTGTCAGACAGTTAAAAATGGAGTGGAATGCGCTTTTATGAGCAAAAAAGGCTGCGGCTTTTTCGACGGCAGCTGCGTTGCGATAATCGATAAATGCGGTGATTGCAACAAAATTTTCGAGTACGAATCAGGCAAATTTTGCAAGATTTATCCCGATCCGAAAAGCAAGTGGATAAACGGCAATTGCCCAACCGCATCGCACGTGAAAATAGAGATAAAGGAAACTCAGAAAATTAATCCGCTCAAAGCATCCAAAAGAGCAAATAAGAAAAAATAAGGTGGTTGTGCGTCATCAGCTAAAAAAGTCGACAACGAAGGTTGTCGGCTTTTTTAGCTGATGATCTTTCTTATTTGCTGCAGTTCCTTCTTAATCAAAATCAATTTGTCGCAATGACCTTCCGTTATCTTGGATTCATCATTGTCGTGCATCTTCAGCAGCTGCTTCTTAGCACCGCTGATGGTAAAGCGCTGCTGGTAGAGCAGATTGTGAATTGTTAATAATTCCTCCACATCTTTTTTTCTGTACAGGCGCTGATCCGTTTTGGTACGCATCGGTTTGACGGTTTTAAATTCCGTCTCCCAGTAACGTATGACATAAGGTTCAACGTTGAGGATTTTACTCACTTCTCCTATACGGAAATAAGCTTTTTCGGGAATCATGCGATCCATATAATCCCTGAACCCTTACGGAGAACTACAGCAACACTCTGAAACAGCAAAAAACTCGCCGTTAAACGGAAAAAGCCTTTTCAAGATTCAGGGTAACCTGAAGGTAAATGTAATTATTAACCGTTTAGAGATTTACGCAATACCTGGGAGGATTTAAAAGTCAAAACCCTGCGTGCGGTAATGGATATTTCCTGTCCGGTCTGGGGATTACGACCGCGTCTGGCGCGTTTCTCTTTTACCATAAAATTTCCAAACCCGGAAATTTTGACCTTTTCACCTTGCGCAAGACTGTCTTTGATAATGTCAAACACGGATTCAACTATATCCGCTGATTCTTTTTTGGAAAAACCGAGCTTTTCGTAAACATTCTGAATAATATCAATCTTCGTCATTTCTTTTCCTCCGTTTTAACGTCGTGTAAGCTGTTAGGCTCTTATCTTTGCGCCCGTCAGTCGGACAGTGTTGTACACTATTTTCTCGTGAATATTATGAATTTCCGAATCCGTTAATGTCCGGTCGAGAGCACGATAGGAAAATCTTAACCCAAGACTTTTTGTTCCCTCTACCAATCCTTTGCCGGTGTATATATCAAAAATCCCCACATTTTCAAGCAAATCTTCTTGTTGACTTAAAACAATTTCCAGCATTTTTTCCGCTTCCATCGTCGCTGGAATCACAAAAGCGACATCGCGGGTCACTGCTGGAAATTTTGATATTTCTTTGTAACGGATTTGTCCGTCAACTTGTTTTTCCAAGATATCCAAATTAATTTCAAATAGGTACGCACTGCTCTTGATATCCATTTTCTGCATCACGTCCGGATGCACCTGACCCAGGCAACCTATCCGGATATCATTCAAGTACAGGCTACATGATTGACCAGGATGCAAAAAAGGCTCTGATATAACAGCGCGGTAGCAACACTGCGGGAGCTTTAAATCATAGAAAACATTTTCCAGGCAGCCTTTTAAATCGTAAAAATCAACATTAAC
Organism: uncultured Smithella sp.; assembly: GCA_964405915.1. GTDB lineage: Bacteria > Desulfobacterota > Syntrophia > Syntrophales > Smithellaceae > UBA8904. The sequence goes on from CAYOPU010000009.1 coordinate 10,408, forward strand.
CTTTGACCCCCAAAGGTCTTCTGAGGCTTTACCGGCCAAAAGTCCTGCCAGGATATTCGTTTCTTCGGGCAGCTCTCCCGTTTTGCGTTCTATGAATATCCGCCCTATTTCAAATATATTTAAATTGAAAGACGCATTATTCATATTTTTCTTCAGGGTTTCCAGCAATCCATAAGCCATGGTTGTACGCATCACCGACTGCTCTTCCGTCAGTGGATTTTTGATAACGACAAAGTTGCGCCGTTCATCATCCGGTGACAGGCAAAGATAATCAACCGAAGTGGGTGTTGTAAAACTGTAATTGATGATTTCCGAATAACCGCCACCGGTGAACAATTGACGGAGTCTTTCTTCCAAAGCAAGACGAGGAATAACGGCCAGCTCTGTCACGGAAACGGCAGGCATGGTCGCAGGCACGTGGGCATAGCCATACAGCCGCACAACTTCTTCAATCAGATCAATTTCTCTTTCAATGTCCACCCGATAGGTCGGCGGTGTCACAAGATATATTCCCTTGCCCTCTGCGCACACTGTCATACCGATACTTTTCAGGATGCGAACAACATCTTTAGCCTCTATGGTCACACCGACTATTTTACGAATTCTATCCAACCGGAGGGGAATGTTTGCAACAACCGCTATTTTTTTCGGGTATTCATCCAGGTAGTTCTTGCAAATGGCGCCGCCGGAAAGCTCGGCAATTAATTGCGCCGCACGATTGAGCGCCAGAAGCACGCCTTCCGGATCAATGCCTCTTTCGAAACGAAAAGCGGCATCGGTCGGCATCGCCATGCGGCGAGACGAACGGCGAATGGACGAAGGATTGAAATAGGCGCTTTCCAGAAAAATGGTGTCCGTATCCTCTTTGACTTCAGAATTCAGACCACCCATAATTCCGCCAATGGCTACCGGCTTTCTGCCATCACAGATTAATAATGTATTTTCAGGAAGGATGCGGCTTTTCTCATCGAGCGAAACAAATGCTTCACCCGCTTTTGATTTGCGCACAACGATCCGTCCTTCTTCCAGAAAACGGAAATCGAAAGCGTGCAGGGGCTGCCCCATTTCCAGCATGACAAAATTCGTCACATCAACAACATTATTGATCGCGCGTAAACCGGCGGCTTCGATCCGTGCTTTCATCCATACAGGGGAATCGCCGATTTTAACGTTTTTAATCATCCTGGCGGAATAACGCGGACAAAGATCCGCATCAACAATGGATACCGATGAAAGCGAGGAAATATCTTCGTATGATTCTTTGATTTTAACAGCCGGCATTTTTACTTTCCTGCCGGTTAAGGCTGCAACTTCACGGGCCATGCCGATCATGCTCAGACAATCGGCACGGTTCGGCGTTATGCTGACATCGAGAACCGTGTCTCCCAGATTCAGGGCAATTTCCAGTGGAGATCCCAGAACAAGCCCCGCCGGCAATTGCATAATGCCCGATGCGTCATCGCCGATTTCCAGTTCTGCTTCCGAGCAGAGCATGCCGTCGGATGTCTCGCCGCGCAACACAGTTGATTTAATCGTGTATCCGCCGGGAATGACCGCTCCGACTTTTGCCAGCGGCACCACATCGCCGACTTGAATATTCTTGGCGCCGCAGACGATTGAATATGTCTCCGTTCCGTCCGTTACGTCACACAAGGAAAGCTTATCCGCGCCCGGATGAGGCCTCACGGATAAAATTTTAGTGACCACAATACCTGAAAATTTATGGGAAACCGTTTTTATCCCGTCCACTTCCAGACCAGCCATGGTTAATCGGTCAGCCAGTTCTTGCGCTGTTAATTCGAGATCAATATAATCACTAAGCCATTTAAGACTGACAAGCATGAGAGAAAACTTTCCTAAAATTGTTTCAGAAATCGAATATCGTTTTCAAACAAAAGACGAATATCGGAAATACCGTATTTCAGCATGGCAATGCGTTCCAGACCGAGACCAAAGGCAAATCCGGAATAAACTTCCGCATCATAACCGACATTTTGAAAAACGGCGGGATCAACCATACCCGACCCTAAAATTTCCAGCCAGCCACTCTGTCCGCAGACCCGGCAGCCTTTGCCCTGACACATGACACAGCGAATATCCACTTCCGCTGATGGTTCAGTAAAAGGGAAAAAACTGGGACGAAAGCGCAGGGTCGTATCGTCGCCGAAAACTTTTTTGAGAAAAGCGGTCAGAATGCCTTTCAGATCCGCAAAACTGACGCCCTCATCCACCAGCAGTCCTTCAACTTGATGAAACATCGGCGTGTGAGACACATCGGAATCCGGCCGGTAAACCCGTCCCGGCGACAAGATGCGCACGGGAGGCTTCACCTTCTCCATAATCCTGACTTGAACCGGCGAGGTATGGGTACGCAGAACCATATTATCTGCGATGTAGAAGGTATCCTGCATATCCCGGGCGGGGTGATCTTTAGGAATGTTAAGCGCCTCAAAATTGTAGTAGTCTAACTCGACTTCCGGGCCTTCGACAACCGAAAAGCCGAAAGAAGCGAAGATATCACAAATTTCGTGGCGAATTTGAACAACAGGATGAACCCTGCCCGGACGAATACCTCTGCCGGGCAGTGTGACATCAATTGTTTGCTTAGCCAGGGTTTTCTCTTTATTACTCTGCGATTGATTTTGAAGGGCCTCTTCAATTTTTGCATCCAGAAGCACCTTCACTTCATTGCAGCGTTTACCGAAGAGAGGTTTCTCTTCAACCGGCACTTGAGCGATATTTCTCAACATACCGGTGAGCAACCCCTTGCGGCCCAGATATTTTGTTTTTACAGCCAGAATCGTATCTTCCACCGTTGCTGTCGCTAATTCGGCAAGAGCGTCCTTTTCCAACTGTTGAATCTCTGCAATCATGCCGCCTGCTCGCCTTTGGCTGCTTCCACAATCTTGGCGAACCCCTGCGGGTCATTAACAGCCAGTTCGGCCAAAATTTTACGATCCAGCGCGATGTTGGACTTTTTCATGGCATCCATGAGACGGCTGTAAGAAATATTGTTCAGACGGGCAGCGGCATTGATACGCGCTATCCAGAGTTGACGAAACTCTCTTTTACGGCCTCTGCGGTCACGATACGCATAGCTCAGGGCTTTATTAACGGCTTCCGTGGCTGTTCGCAGCAGACGGCTGCGCGCGCCAAAAAAACCTTTAGCCCTCTTTAATATTGATCTTCTCTTTTTCCGAGCGGTAACGCCTCTTTTTATCCTTGCCATTTTCTTTTACTCTCCTCAAATTCATGCAACTTCAATAGTTCTTAATGGACTACAAGTAAGGAATAAGCCTTTTGATGGCGCTTTCATTGGCTCCATGCACCAGTGTGGATTTCCTTAAATTTCTTTTTCGTTTCGTGGTCTTTTTGGTGAGGATGTGGCTGGCAAAGGCCTTACTGCGCTTCACCTTGCCGGTGCCGGTCACCGAAAAACGTTTGGCGGCCCCTCTGTGTGTTTTCATCTTTGGCATATTTTCACCTCTTTATTATTTTCATTCATTTATTTTTTTGGTGAAACAATCATGATCATGCTCCGGCCTTCCATGCGTGGCTCCTGATCCATAATACACTCATCGGTCAATGCAATTTTGATCTTGTCCATTAATTTACGGCCAATCTCGGTAAAAGCAATTTCGCGCCCCCGGAACATCATCGAGATTTTCACTTTATCGCGTTGTTCTAAAAACTTTTTAATATGATTTATTTTCACCTGCAAATCATGCGCTTCCGTTTTTGGCCTTAAACGGATTTCCTTCACATGAATAACCGTTTGGCTCTTTCTGGCATCATGGATTTTCTTGCTCTGCTTATAACGATACTTCCCGTAATCCATAATTTTACAGACGGGCGGGTCGGCATTGGCGGATACTTCCACTAAATCCAGACCAGCTCTTTCCGCATTGGCAATCGCCTCATCCAGTGAAATAACACCCAGCGGCTGTCCTTCCTCATTAATAACTCTGACCGTCGCCGACTTTATTTCCCTGTTGATTCTTAAATCCTTAGTTATATGACACCTCCCAAAATCAGTACTTTAATAAAAATGCTAGTTTTTTTTCTCACACATATCCCGCACTAATGCAATAAATTGTTCAAGCGGCAAAGCGCCGAGATTCTGACCGTCGCGAGTACGGGGCGCAACAGCGCCCGCTTCCATTTCCTTGTCGCCAATGACCAGCATGTACGGAATTTTCTGCATCTGCGCCTGACGAATTTTGTATCCCAATTTTTCATTGTCAAAATACGTCTCACAACGGATGCCTGCATCTATTAGCCGGGCATGAACCGTCTGCGCGTAAGGAATGTGCTTATCCGTCACGGTCAGCAAGACACATTGCGTCGGCGCCAGCCATACCGGAAACGCGCCTGCGTGATGTTCAATGAGCACACCCATGAACCGTTCAATCGCACCCAGAATGACCCGATGCAGCATGACCGGTCGGTGCTTTTCTCCGTCCGCGCCGATGTAACTCAGATCGAATCGTTCCGGCAGTGTAAAATCACACTGGATCGTTGCGCACTGCCATTTTCTTTTTAAGGCATCTTTGAGTTTGAAATCGATTTTCGGACCGTAAAAAGCGCCGTCGCCTTCATTCACATCATAACTGATCTTGTTGTCCTTTAAAGCGTTTTCCAGCGCTGATGTGGCCAGGTCCCAATCCGCATCGGAGCCGATGGAATGTTGGGGCCTTGTGCTTAATTCCACTTCATATTCAAAACCGAAAATGCCCATGGCATAATTGACAAAATCGGCAATGGCGCGGATTTCGGAATTAAGCTGTTCGGGCATGCAGAGAATATGCGCATCATCCTGCGTAAATTGACGCACCCGCATCAACCCGTGTAATACGCCTGTTTTCTCGTGACGATGGACAGTGCCCAGCTCAAAATATCGAAGCGGCAGATCCCGGTAGCTGCGAATTCTGGACTTGTAAATAAGCATATGGGACAGACAGTTCATCGGCTTGATGCCGTATGTCTGCTCGTCAACTTCGGTAAAATACATATTATCGCGGTAATGATCAAAATGGCCGGATTTTTTCCACAGATCAACTTTCAGTATCTGGGGGCCCATGACCATATCGTAACCGCGCTTTAAGTGTTCTTTTCTTTCCCACTCTTCAATAATGTAGCGCAGCAACATCCCTTTAGGATGGAAGATAACCAGCCCCGGTCCCGCCTCGTCGTTGACTTGAAACAGATCCAGTTCTCTGCCTAAGCGCCGGTGATCTCTTTTCTTGGCTTCTTCCAGGAGATTGAGATAATCCGCAAGCGCTTGTTCATCGGCAAAAGCGGTGCCGTAAATGCGCTGCAGCATTTTGTTTCGCTCATCACCTCGCCAATAGGCACCCGCCACACTCAGCAATTTAAATGCTTTTATTCTCCCCGTTGACGGAATATGCGGCCCGCGGCATAAATCGATGTAGTCACCGTCTTTGTACAGGCTGACGACCGTCACATCCGCCGGCAAGTCGCGAATGAGTTCGACCTTGTAGTCTTCGCCCTTTTGAGCAAACAGATCGGCAGCTTTCTCGCGGGGCAGTTCTTCCCGGATAAAAGGGAAATCAGCCGCAGCAATTACTTTCATCCGCTTTTCAATCTTTTCAAAGTCGTCAAGCGTAAAGGTTTCGGTGTATTCAAAATCGTAGTAAAAACCATCGCCAATGGATGGGCCAATGGTCACTTTGACGCCTTTAAAAACATCCTGCACGGCCTGCGCCATAACATGCGATGTGCTGTGGCGCAGGATGGAAAGCCCTTCTCTGGATGAAACGTCAATCGGCTCAACTGTTGAATTTTCATTCAGGACAAAGTTCAAATCAACCTGAATGCCATTGACTTTGGCGGCAACCGCAGAATTGAGCGCATCTCTTTGCCAGTTCCCGAGAACGTCACCCGCGGTCACACCGGCGGAAAAGTTCTGCTCGTTTTCGTCAGGAAAAACAACTTTAATATTCATTATATACTCAATGGATCATCTGCAATTCAATTTTATTTTAAAAAGGGCATCACCATTTTGCTGATGCCCTTTTCTTTGTCGACATTTACGGCATATGCGCATTCATGAAAAATGGTAGGCAAGCAGGGATTTGAACCCTGGACATCCACCGCGTCAGGATGGCGCTCTCCCCCTGAGCTACTTGCCTGTATTCAACTTTCAGAGCTTGGTCAATTAGCAGTAAAACACTGCTGTGTCAAGCAAATATCTTACTTTTTAACCTCTGCGGGAACGGACTTATTCAGTATCCGGATGCCACGAATAATGTAAACCAGACCGGAAATAACGGTAAATAAAGCCGTGGCCCAGCAAAGACCAACAATCCAATAATAGCTGAAATCATGTATAAACGTTTTATAAAGCAGAGCAAGAAAAATTGTAGCCACCTGCAAGGCTGTAGTAATTTTACTGACAATAGCCGGTTTTATTTCATAAGCACTCGACATTAAAGTGAGAATAGCTATTCCCAGAAAAATAATAAAATCACGGCTGATGACAATAACTGCCAGCCAGCCGGGAATTAAACCAAAAATAGCCAGCGTAACAAAACTGGTGACCAGCAACAATTTATCCGCAATGGGATCAAGATAAGCACCCAGAGTTGTCTGGCACTTCAATAAGCGCGCCAGCGTCCCGTCCAGGGCATCAGTCAAACCTGCCACGGTAAAGGTAATCAATGCCTTATCATATTCCGACTGAATCAAAAAAATGACAAAGACAGGAACAAGGATGATCCGCAATAAAGATAAAAAATTTGGTATATTCATCTATAAACTTGGCGGCCTGGTTTATTGACCGTATCTTTCATCCCTTTTCTTGTTCCACTTCACCCAATCATCCCGATCCTCGTCTTCCGAAAAATCCTTCGGCTCCTGGGCCTGACCATCAGAGGTGATCCGGATCTGCTGCATTGATTTAACAACATAAACCCACTGTTCCATTGACACGGGCTTGGGGCCGGAAACTGCTGTCGGCCCGGATACGGGCTGGGGAGGCCCAAAAGCAGGAATGGATGACTGCTGTTTTTGCTGGGGAACACCTTGTACGGCAACCTCGCCGTCATAAACTTTTACCAGCGCCGATTGGTCACTTTCCACGTCCAAACGATAAACGGTGCCGCGAACGCCGGCAACGGCATTCTGGCAGGAAAGTTCAAATTTATTATCCCGCCCCCACAGAGCTTTCCGTACATTTGACCAGACCTTGCCGATTGGAACGGAAATTTTAATTGCGCGCTTTCCGTCTTTGCTGATGTCCGACTGCACAAGTTTAAATTTTGTTTTCTCGGCAAAACGAACAATACTCCTGTCAGGAAGAACCATTTCTACCCGGCTGTCAGCGCCTGTGGACACTTCACATCCGGCATCAAGACGATCATATTTTTTAAGATTGCGGGCCGCTTTTTGCCCGGCGCACATCATCACGGCCTCCCCTTTTAACGCGGTGATTTGCGCCGCACCTTTCGTCATTTTGACGGTCATCGGCTGTTGTGCCTGCGCAGCAGTTGAACAAATCAGCATTATCACTATTGATGAGACAATTTTGATCCATTTTTTCATAGTAAGCACCTTTGCATCTCCTTCAAAAGATTTCTGAAAGTTTCATCAAAAATTCGTTCATTAACCCCTTAATCTTGGCCCATACGGCAATGTCTCCAGGACTTTACCGACAACCTCCTCCATTGCTTTTTCCAAATCGCCGACGGATTTCATTTGAAGACTTGTACGCATCAGGTCAAAACTCCTGCTGGTCGATTTTGATTGTGCGCTCCAAAGCGTTTCACCTGTCTTTGTGCTGCGTAAATCGCATTGGACGGACACGGTTACCGGTGCATAAAATAAACCTGTTGATGTTTTACCTTCCAGAAGCGAACAGTACATGGCGGCATCCGCACCCAGCAACTCTTCTATTGCTTTTGGCGGGACGGTGCCGTTATTTTTCAATTCTTTTTCACCGGTCAACGACATCAATTTGCTGTCAATCACGTCAGATTCGATTTGAGTATAACCTTTAAAACGGAGTTCCTCATTTAATTTATTCCGCAGCATTTTTAAAGCTGTGGAATTTGTCGAATTATTTGCCACAGGCAGCAGAGCAATGACTTTCACCTGGTCCGGGCTTTCATCACTTTTCAGCACAGCAGGCGAACGGGATGAACAGGCGGACAGGCATAAGCAAATCGTTAGCCATGCGCAAAGCCAAATGCCACAAACTCTCATCGTACCTCCTCTTTGACTTGTAAATATATTTCAACAATATCCTGATTTTTATGACGTGTTTCCACTGCATATCTTCCCGAATTTTCGAGTTCAACCAAAAAACTTTGAAGAGATCCGGCAACCATAAGATCAAAATGAGCCTGCTGCCAACCCAGACGGCAGGGATAAAAACTTTTCACCATCTCGGAATGACCCTGTAAAAAAGCTTTTACCCCGGCGAAATCGGAATATTTTTTCATCCCCTTTAACGATAAAGCAACCGAAGCGCCTTCTTTTTTCCCTTGTTCCTGAAGAAAACCCATTTGCAGAAGGTCATTTCTCACAAGGGCTGCCGCCATCACAACATTCAGGCTGACGGTGCAGACTTCTTGTTCTGTACGTTCTGAAATCATGCGATAATTTTTAACATATCGCTCCACCCCGCCGGTCATGATGCTTTTAACAGCCTGGAATTTTTCATCATCGAATTTATCCGGCAAGCATCCGGTCATCGCCTGCATAATGGCTCTTTCCAGTGCGTTTTTAACCGCCTTTTCACGTGCGGCAGCCACATCATTTTTAACAACAGGAGCGTTGCCATCAGCCTGAATCGTTAAATCCGTCAACGTCTGACGGGCATACGCCGAATCAACGCAAAGGCATATGAATAAAAGAAATATCAGTGTCAGGCGTTTTTCCATCATCTAATCCTGAACCGCCGAGTGCTCTTTACTCATTCCCTTTATTTTTTCTATTTCTTCTCGAATCACGCGCTCGGCAATATCCGGAATGGCTTCCCTCGCGATTCTTTCAATGATTTCCGTTGCCCGCTTCATGACTGCGTCATTGAGCTGTTTTGCCGAAGGATCATCCTCAACGACGTCCGTCAACTCATGAATCTCACGGCCATTGGATTTGGCGCATTCATATCCCCGGCCGTCAATCACAATGACCTGCTGAGACTTTTCCCCGTCAGGCAATGAATAAGCGTGCCCGTTTCGTTCGTCATATATATCGGTCAGTTCATATATTTTCCTGTCTTGACCTGTTCCGGAATCGTCAATCATTGCTTATTCTCCCCTGACCTGCCTCCTCTGGAAAAAAACAACTTTCCATTGGTTTAATCATGGAGTTACCATAGTGCAAATAACTCTTCAAGCAATATATGCAATGCTTCGGGTTTCAATTTCGATCAGAAACCGCATGAATTTTAACAGCCAAATCGTAAACTTTTTTTCTGGGTAACCCGGTTTTCCGCACAACATCCGCGACGGCATCACGCAATGATATGGCGTGTTCCGACCAAAGCTGCAGAAGCTTTTCCTGAATCTCATCGTCCGTCAGCGAGACAGGCTTATGCAAAGCCCCCTGCAGGACGACCGTAAATTCCCCTTTCGTTTTGCCGACAGGCGGTTCCAATAACATATCTGCAATCCGTCCCCGTCTAATTTCTTCAAATACCTTGGTCAGTTCACGCGCCAAAAAGGCCTGCCTGTCACCCAGCACATCCAAGACATCTTTGAGCATGCCGGCAATTCTTGACGGAGACTCATAAAATACAAGCGTTTTTTCTTCATGTTTAACGGACTCCAAAAACCGGCGGCGCTTGTTTTCTTTGGGCGGCAAAAAACCGCAAAATAAAAACTGATCTGCGGGGAAGCCGCAAACCGATAAAGCCGCAATCAACGCTGAAGGCCCAGGAACGGGAACCACACTGATTTTATTTTCCAGGGCAAAGTGAACCAGATGGCAGCCGGGATCGGAAATACAGGGGGTGCCCGCATCGGAGATATAAGCGACGCACATTCCTTCCTGAATTCTGGAAACAATCAGTGTACTTCGTTCTTTTTCATTGTGCTCATGCAGACTGATGAGAGGCGTTTTTATATTGTACGCATTAAGCAGTATCCTTGAATGGCGTGTGTCTTCCGCGGCAATCAGATCAACTTCTTTTAACAGGCGCAGCGCCCTCAATGTAATATCCTCCAGATTGCCAATCGGTGTGGCAACTATGTAAAGAGTCCCCTGTATTTTTCCTGTGCTTTTATTCATAAAACCTTCACGCCATGTTTTTTGTTATTGACATCCATACCCTGTTTCGGTTTAAATACCAAAATTAAAAATAAAATACTACCGTGAATGAAAGCTAAACAAGATGAAACGAATATTAATTACCGGTGGCGCTGGTTTTTTGGGTTCTCATCTTTGTGAACGGCTTTTAAATGAAGGAAATGATATTGTCTGTCTGGATAATTTTTTTACCGGCAGCAAGAATAATATCATCCCCCTGATGGGTCATCCCCACTTCGAAGTGATTCGCCACGACATCATCAATCCCATTTACCTGGAAGTGGATGAAATCTACAATCTGGCCTGCCCGGCATCGCCTGTGCATTATCAGTTCAACCCCATCAAAACGATTAAAACAAATGTCATGGGGGCAATCAATGTGCTGGGCATTGCTAAAAGAACCAAAGCGAAAATCCTTCAGGCCTCCACGTCGGAAGTCTATGGGGATCCCGACATCCACCCGCAGCCGGAATCATACTGGGGGCGCGTCAATCCCATCGGCATCCGCAGCTGTTACGATGAAGGCAAAAGAGCTGCCGAGTGCTTGATGATGGATTACCGCCGACAGAATGCCGTCAATACTAAAATCGTCCGCATATTTAATACTTACGGGCCGCGTATGGCGGTTAATGACGGGCGGGTCGTCAGTAATTTTATCATTCAGGCTTTGCAGGGAAAAGATATCACGGTTTACGGCGACGGCAATCATACCCGCTCATTTTGTTACTGTAGTGATTTGATTGACGGCTTAATCAAAATGATGCATTCCGCCGACGACTTTTTCGGACCGGTCAATATCGGCAATCCCGGTGAATTCACAATTTTGCAACTGGCCCGGCTGGTCATTGATCTCACCGGCAGCAAGTCTAAAATCAATTTTCAGTCGCTGCCTTCGGATGATCCGACGCAGCGCAAACCGGATATAACGCTTGCTGAAAATAAACTGGGCTGGCAGCCGAAGATTGCACTGGAACAAGGCTTAGTCACCACCATTCAATATTTTCGCGATACCTTAAAATCGTCTTAAAAAAGTGAAGGGATCATTTGAAAACATGAAATTCAAAAAGAAAATTCTTTGCATCGGGGCAGGCTACGTCGGCGCTCCATCCAATGTGATGATCGCGCATCAGTGCCCGGATTATAAGGTAACAGTGGTCGATATCAATCCCCAGCGGATTGACGCCTGGAACTCTGACCACCTTCCCGTTTATGAACCGGGCCTCGATGAACTCGTTTTCAAGACACGCGGCAGAAATTTGTTTTTTTCCACGGACATTGAAAAGCAGATTGCTGAAAATGATATCATTTTTGTCTGCGTCAACACGCCGACCAAAACTTTCGGCGCGGGCGCCGGCATGGCCGCCGACCTGCAATACTGGGAGAAAACAGCCAGACAGATTCTCGAAAATTCCAAATCGCCTAAAATTGTTATCGAAAAAAGCACCTTGCCGATCAAAACCGCTCTGGCTATGGAACGCATCCTTTCTTCTGGCAAGGGTGATGTTACGTTTGATGTTCTTTCCAATCCGGAATTTATGGCGGAAGGAACCGCCATCAACGATCTGGAAAATCCCGACCGGGTCTTGATCGGCTCACGCGAGACGAAAAGCGGTGTGGCTGCCCGAACTCAGTTGGTAGAAATTTATTCGCGCTGGGTATCACCCGAAAAAATCATCACGTCCAACATTTGGAGCGCCGAGCTCTCCAAACTGGTGGCCAACGCATTTCTGGCGCAAAGGGTGTCGTCTATTAATTCCATATCGGCGCTATGTGAAAAGGCGGATGCCGATATATCCGAGGTCGCCCGCGCCGTGGGCACAGACACGCGCATCGGCTCGAAATTTCTCAAAGCGGGCATCGGTTTTGGCGGATCGTGCTTTAAAAAGGATATTTTAAATCTGGTTTATCTTTGTCATTCTTACGGCCTGCCGGAAGTGGCCGCCTACTGGGAAAGCGTTGTCAAAATCAATGAATATCAACAAGAGCGATTTATCGCCAATGTCCTTCGCTCCCTGTTTAATACTCTGGCCCGGAAAAAAATATGTTTGCTGGGTTTTTCGTTCAAGGCGGACACGGCCGACACACGTGAAAGCCCGGCTATCAACATTACCCGCATGCTGCTGGCGGAACATGCCGAGGTGGTCATCACGGATCCCAAAGCGCTGGGAAACGCCGCCATCGACCTCGCCCATGATGAGGGCAAAATCAGCTTCATCGAAGATCCCTATCAGGCAGCCACCGGTTGCCATGCGCTGGCCATTATGACGGACTGGGATTTATACAGGAAGTTAGACTATCGCAAAATTTACAAATCGATGGTTAAGCCCGCGTTTATTTTTGACGGACGAAACATCATCGATCGGCAAAAATGTTTTGCAATCGGTTTTAATGTGTTTCCCATCGGGAAGCCGGCGTTAACCCGCCTTTAATGCCGCTTCTAATAAGCGATAAAATCGAAAGCGTTTCTGATCAGACGAATGTCATTTCCGGAAGGCAGCATCAGAACTGCCACAACATCAAAACGGGCGCGGGCATCGTTTAATTTTTTTTCCTGAAGATACCAGCTCGCCAGTTGCGACATTTTTTTCTGTTTCTTGATCCCCACCGCCTCCTCGGGGTAACCCAGCGCGCTGGATTTTCTGGCTTTGACTTCAACAAAAACCAGCTCATTTTTATCTCGGGCCACAATATCGATTTCACCGATCGGACAGCGATAATTGACTTCCGTGATCCGATAACCGTTCTTTCTCAAAAAGTCCGCGGCAATATTTTCTCCCGCTTTACCCATTGCTATTTTGCGGATGTCTTTTTTTTCGTTCATTCGAACCAATTCAAAACGGTTTGATGAGTGTCTTTATTCTTGAGATGAAATGACCGGCGATGGATTTTGCACATGCCGATCTCTAAAAGAATCTTGCGGTGCTCGGCGGTGCCGTATCCTTTGTTTTGTAGAAAATTGTATTGAGGAAACTGGCGGTGATACATTTCCATGATCCTGTCCCGTGAAACCTTGGCGATAATGGATGCCGCGGCAATCGACACACTGAGCGTATCACCTTTCACCAATGCCTTTTGCGGCGTTGTCAGCGCAATGGCATGCAATCCGTCAATCAGGAGATAATCCGGAACAGTAGAAAGCTCAAGAACAGCTTCGCGCATCGCCTGAAGCGATGCCTGAAGAATATTGATTCGGTCAACGACGTCGGCCTCGGCAACTCCCAGACCGACGGCGATGGCTTCTTCCGAAATGACTTTGAAAAGTTCATCCCTTTTGCGGGCGGTCAGTTTTTTGGAATCGTTGATGGCGGAATTTGAATATTCAGGGGGAAAGACAACAGCTGCGGCGACAACAGGCCCGGCCAGTGGCCCCCGGCCTGCTTCGTCCACACCTGCAATGTACTGGTAGCCTTCACCATAAAGAAGTTTTTCGAATGTATTCATCGAAAAAACGCACGGGGATCAGTTGTTGGCCGCTTCCTTGATCCTTGCTTTCTTGCCTCTGAGGTTTCTCAAGTAATAAAGACGTGAACGTCGCACCAACCCTTTGGTCATGACCTCGACACGGTCAATAATCGGCGAGTGCATGGGGAATGTTCTTTCCACACCGACACCGTAGGAAACTTTTCTTACGGTAAAATTCGCCCGGCTGTTGCCCCGGCGTTTGCGGATGACAACACCTTCAAAAGCCTGAATCCTCTGTTTCTGGCCTTCGATAATGCGCACATATACTTTAACGGTATCACCCGTTTTAAAGCCGGGAATATCCCCTCTCATCTGTTCTTTTTCAATCATTTCGATAATATTCATTTTATATTTCCTCCCGCGACACTCGCAATATTTTTTTATGATATTTCTACAACCCTGTCCAGAACAACGGCAACGGCTGACCGCACCGCCAAGTGGTTATAACCGTCCTTTCCTCGAATCGGTTCAAGACGATAGTCGGCCTTCTTCACCACTTCTTCCGCAATGCCGGATCCTGTACCAAAAATTAAAAGATAAGGCAAATGATTCCTTTTAAGAACTTCCCTCAGCTTGTCATATGTTAACAGATCTCCCTGAAAGTTGGCCCCCGTAACAACGATTTGCGGTTGACCATCATGGACTGCCGCGATTTCCGCAAGCACTTCATCCAGAGATGACCTGATTTCCACACTTTCAAAAGCTTCTTTTCTGGATGGATTAAAAGCCGCGCCATAACCTTCCCGCCAGTGCTCGATAATGCGACAGGCCAGACGACGCTGGGCCTCTACCGGATTAACCACATAAAACTTCGCCACTCCGAATGTTTTTGCCGTTCGTGCAATATCATGAACGTCCATGTTGGCAACGGCAGTGGTTACGGTTTTGCCTTTTTTATTGATCACCGGATAATGTAAAAGAGCAATATAAAGCATTCTCACTTCGGAGGCCCGATCTTTCATTCGAAAAAACCCACCCCGATTAAAAATTTGGTCTGACTACCTTAAACTCATCTGAAAATCAAGACTTTATATCTGACCTAGCTTGATTTTCTCCAGATTTTCTTTATCTTCTCCGGAAAGTTCGACGTTTTCGAACAAATCCCGTCTTCTCAGCCAGGTTCTTCTAATCGCTTCGATTCTCTGCCAGCGCTCAATTTGGGCGTGATTTCCGGAAACCAGCACATCCGGAACACGTAAGCCCTCATACTCGGCGGGCCTTGTATATTGTGGATATTCCAGAAGTCCCTGTGAAAAAGATTCCGTTCGAGCAGACGCGTCGTTTCCCAGTACACCGGGAACCAATCTCGATACTGCATCGATAACGATTAGGGCGGAAAGTTCTCCTCCGGTTAAAATATAATCGCCAATGGATATTTCCCGGTCTGCCAGATGTTCACGAATTCTCTCATCAACCCCTTCATAGCGCCCGCATATCATGATGAGATGCTTAAATTCGGCAAGCTCGGCGGCCATTTTCTGATTAAATTTCTCCCCCTGAGGCGACATCAAAATAACCAGCGGTTGAAGATCCGGGCGCCTCACTGCAGAAAGCGCCCGTGCCACGGGTTCCACTTTCATGACCATCCCGCATCCCCCGCCATAGGGAGCATCGTCGGTCACATGATGTTTATCCTGAGCACAATCGCGAATATCATGCAGACCGATTTCAATCAGACCTTTTTCTTGAGCTTTTTTTAAAAGACTGAAATTAAGAGGGGATTGCAGCATTGCGGGAAAAATAGACAGAACATCAAATCGAATCACAGCTACAGACCTTCCAGTAATTTTACGGTTATTCTGCGATCTTTCAGGTCTATCCGTACGATGGCATCAGCAATGGCCGGAATAAGAATTTCTCCGTCGTCGCCCCGGCAGACATAAACATCATTGCTCCCTGTCGGGAATATCGATTCGATCCGGCCCAGGTGACGGCCTTCCGGCGTATAAGCTTCCAGGCCGATAATATCCTGCCAGTAATACTCACCTTCCGGAAGCGCTGCCAGCAAATTCTTTGGCAATAACAACCTGGAACCTACGAGCTTACGGGCTTCATCCACATTGGATATGCCGTTTAACTCAATAAAAAGCATTTGGCCGACAGGATTGATCTTTTTGATTTCACAGCATCTTCTCTGCCCGGACTTTGATTCCAGATAAACAAAATCAAGCCCGTCCAAAACATCCTGTGATTCCAAAAAAGATAAAGCTTTCAGGCAACCCTGGAGACCGCGTGTTTTGACGATCTCCCCAAAAACAAAAAAATCCATTGATTATTCTATAATTTCCAGAACCGCCCGTTTATGCATTTTGGCGGATGTGGCGCTCAAAATGGTCCGGATAGCTTTGGCCGTTCTTCCCTGCTTCCCGATAACTTTTCCCAAATCTTCTTTTGCGACCCGCAGTTCAATAACAGACGTTTGCTCACCGACGACTTCAGTAACATCAACCTGCTCGGGATTATCAACCAAAGCTTGAGATATACACTTAATCAGTTCCTTCATCGTCATCACCTCCACTGGTTTTGGTTAACGTTTCTGGGAAACTCGCCTCAATATTCATTCCGCATTGTTAATGTAAATGGCGTTCTGCTACTTAATGCTTGATTCAATACCCTTTGTTTTCAATAAATGTGAAACGGTCAGCGTCGGCTTTGCCCCCTTGGACAACCAGTCGCGAACACGGTCTTCTTTTAAAGTCACTTCCGCGGGATTCTTTTTAGGATCATAATTCCCCAATATTTCAAGAAATCTTCCATCGCGGGGATATTCTTTATCCGCTGCGATAATACGGTAAAAGGGTTTGCCTTTTGCACCTATACGCGTCAATCGAATTTTTACTGCCATTTAGTTTTTGTCAAAACCTCCTTTATCAAAAAATGTAATAATTTTGGCTTTTATCATAGTTTATTTTGTTTTAAAAGGGAAAATTCCGCATAAAAGACTTTACGCCGCCTTTTGATTTTATTTTTTTCATCATCTTGCGAATTTCAATATAATTTTTCAGAAGCAGATTGACATCCTGCACTGTCGTACCGCTGCCCAGAGCGATCCTCTTGCGTCTCCGGCCATCAATGATCAGATAATTGTTCCGTTCTTTGTGGGTCATGGAATCGATCATCGCTGTAATTTTAACCAGTTCCCTGTCGTCCGGTTCCAGATCCTTGAGCGCTTTGATTTTACTCATCCCCGGAATCATCCCCATCATATCCTTCAGCGATCCCATTTTTTTTATTTGTTTGAGTTGATTACGAAAATCCTCCAGCGTAAAATCGCTCTTCCGCAGACTTTGCTGCATTTCCAGTGCTGTTTTTTCATCAATGGTGGACTGCGCTTTTTCCACCAGCGATAAAATATCACCCATTCCCAGAATCCGGGAAGCCATGCGTTCCGGATAAAACACCTCCAAAGCGTCAAGTTTTTCACCGACGCCGACGAATTTAAGCGGCTTGCCGACAACGGCTTTGAGTGAAAGAGCCGCTCCGCCGCGTGCGTCGCCGTCCATTTTCGTCATGATGACGCCGTCAATACCGATCAAGTCATTAAATTTTGCGCCGACATTAACGGCATCCTGACCGGTCATGGCATCCGCCACGTAAAGAATTTCCGCGGGATGGACTTCTTCCTTGATTTTACGAAGCTCGTCCATCAACAGATCGTCAATATGCAATCTGCCGGCGGTGTCGATGATGATAACCTCATAGCCCTCTTTTCTGGCCTGCTCCACCGCATCGACACATATTTTCACGGGATCGCGCAAAGCGCCCGCATCAAAAACCCCTGCTTTAATCTGTCTGCCCAGAACCGCCAGCTGATCCATTGCCGCAGGCCGGTAAACGTCCGCCGAAACCAGATAAACCCTTTTTTCCCTGGATAATATTCGCGCCAGTTTCGCGGCTGTTGTCGTTTTACCGCAACCCTGCAAGCCGACCAGCATGATCGGGGCGGGAATCCTGGAGCCGAATTTGATATTGGCGCTTGTGCTGCCCATCAGTTCCACAAGGCGGTCATGGACGATTTTGACCACCTGCTGTCCGGGCGTAATGCTCTCGAGCACTTCTCTGCCAATGGCCCGCAGCCGTATATCTTCAATAAAATCCTTGACGACCTTGAAATTCACATCCGCTTCCAAAAGCGCCATCCGGATTTCTTTCAGCGCGGCATTAACGCTTTCCTCGTTGAGGACACCGCGGCCTTTGAGCTTCTTAAAAATACCTTCGAGTTTTTCCGCTAAACTTTCAAACATCATTCAACCCTTTATTTACGATTTCTTTTCCGCCTTAACACCGGTGGCCCGGATGATACAATTCGTCTTGACCTTTTTGGAAATCTTGTCGGCGGCAGCCTGCGCCTTTGCTTTTGTATCAAATCCCGTGGCTATCACACGATACCACGTCCCCTTCCCTTGAATGTCCGTTTTTACAACCTTTGATGAATACCCCATGGCAGCGACCGTTTTATCGATCTGTTGGGCTTTCGCCTTCTCCTTCAAGGATGCAACATGGATGAGAAACGAAGGCCCATCGGGGCGAAGAGCCTCTTTTGATTTCGCTTTCTTTTCTACAGGCAACTTTTCAATGGCCGGCTGTTCCTGTCTGGAGGCATTCTCTGGGGTAGCACCGGCTTCTTCCTGCGGCGTCATTACGGCGGACGGTGTTTTTTCCTGATGCACCACCACAACATCATCCTGCTTTTTTTCCACCTTATCCGGCAACTGAGTGATCGGCATGGGTTTCCGTCCGGTCAAGGTATCATGAAACGATAATTCCATGTTGTTTTTATCAATTTGATTTTCTTTGCCCGCGATGATCTTTTGTCCACTGTCAACTTTCGCCTGGCGCCAGAACAGAGCCAGGAACCGCTGCGGCGCGGAAGCAATCTTCCCGGGATACGTATCAATATTTTGACCGACCCCGACGCCCAGGAGAAATGATGAGCACAGCAGAACAACCATCCCCGTGATGACAATAATCAATCCCGTTCTCCCTAATTTCCATTCGAACTTTTTGACATTACCGGCGCCCATGTTATTCCCCTTACATCTTTTCCGGTGCGTTGACACCCAATATCTTCAGGGCGTTTCCCAGCACCATACGTACAGCATCAACCAGAACCAGCCGGGCGGTCGAAAGCGCCGCGTCATCCGTCACAACTTTGTTTTTATTGTAGTAACTGTGAAAAATTCCCGCCAGATCATTCAAATAGAAAGTAATCCGGTGAACTTCCAGCGATTTTGCGGCGCCCTCCAGCATTTCGGGATAACGCACCATCATTTTCATCAAGGTTCTTTCCTCCGGCTCAACAAGAAGAGCGGGATTCATGTTTTGATAAACCGGCAACGCCATGCCCCGTTCCTGAGCCATGCGAAGAATACTGCAAATTCGGGCATGCGCATACTGGACATAGAAAACAGGATTTTCATTGGATTGCTTTT
>CAYOPU010000010.1:0-28145 GCA_964405915.1 uncultured Smithella sp.
GGATCGAAGTGCAGCACGCTCAATCCTTCCCGATGTCGGGCTATGTTTCCTGGAGCGTAGAAGATGTACAGTAAGAGCGGAAATACTGATTGATCGACTCGAACGCCACCCGAGTCATCTTTTCAATATCTTCTTCTTCCACAATGTAAGGCGGCATGAAATAAATCACATTGCCCAGCGGACGAAGCAGCACGCCTTTTTCAAGGGCGATCCGGTAAATGGCGTAGCCGACCCGTTTCTGCCAGTCAAACGCCTGCTTTGTCTTCCGATCGGCCACCAGTTCCAGCGCGCCGATCATGCCCAACTGGCGGTATTCCCCCACGTGGGGATGACCGTCAAAACATTTTGCCGCTTTTTCGGAGATCATCCGGGCTTTGATGACGTTTTTGGCCAGCACGTCTTCATCCTGAAAGATGCGCAGGGATTCACAAGCCACGGCGCAGGCCAGCGCATTTCCCGTATAGCTGTGCGAGTGCAGAAACGCTTTCATCTCCTTATAATCGGCATAAAAGGCTGAATAAATCTCATCCGTAGTCACCACCAGCGACAGGGGCAGGTAGCCCGCTGTGATGCCTTTGGACAGGCACAGGATGTCCGGGCTGACATTCGCATGTTCGCAGGCAAACATTTTTCCCGTTCTGCCGAAACCCACGGCGATTTCATCGGCGATAAAGTGAATATGATGCCGGGTGCAAAGATCGCGCAGTTTTTTTAAATAAACCGGCGGATAGATTTTCATGCCCGCCGCGCACTGGACCAGCGGCTCGATAATAACGCCACAGATTTCATCGGCGTGCGCGGCAATCAGCCCCTCCAGCGATGCAAAACAATCGGCTGCGCACATCTCTCGATTTTTCCCGTAAGGGCAGCGATAGCAATCCGGCCCTGTCGCTTTGAACGTCGCCAGCATCAGCGGTTTGTAGATTTTACTGTAGAGATCAAGATCGCCGACGGACAAAGCGCCCAGCGTTTCTCCGTGATAGGCGTCGGTAACCGCGGCAAATTTTGTCTTGCCCGGCCTTCCGGTCTGTTGATGATAGTGGAAACTCATTTTCAGCGCCGCTTCCACGGCCGAGGAGCCGTTATCGGCAAAAAATACCTTGGTTAAACCTTCCGGCGTGAGGTGGATAATTTCTTCCGCAAGTTCAATGGCGGGCACATGCGAAAAATTGGCAAAGATGGCATGTTCCAGTTTTCCGGCCTGTTCTATCAATACCCTGTTGATCCGGTCGTTGGCGTGGCCGAAAAGATTCACCCACCAGGACGACACGGCGTCCAGATAGCTCTTTCCTGCCACGTCGTACAGATAGGCGCCCTTCCCCCGCGCGAGGATGATCGGTGGAAAATCCTCATAGTCTTTCATCTGTGAACAGGGATGCCAGATGTATTTTAAGTCTTTTTCCTGAAGCCGCTTCATCCTAACTCCCCCCACCCCCGGCGCTTTGCGCCACCCCCGCCAGCGGGGGACAATTCACTTCTCGAATCAATTGGGCGCCCGTGCAACCCGGCGGCTGCACCCCACTATCCACTATCGAATCACTCTCAACTCTCGCCCAACATCTTTAATGGCGGCGGTTGCATGTATCAGATCCTCTTTCGTATGCGTGGCCATGACACTGATCCGCAGGCGGCTGGTGCCGGCGGGAACAGTCGGCGGCCGGATGGCGGAAACAAATATTCGTTTTTCCATCAGCCGTTCACTGAACCGAACCGCCACATCGGGCCGCCCCAGAACAACGGAGATAATTTGCGTCGGATAATCCGGCACGGAAAATCCGGCGTCGCAAAGCTCGCCCCGAAACCAGCGGGCATTGCTCAGCAGCGTCTTTCGCGCCTGTGGCTCCGTCCGCACAATCTTCAGCACCTGCCGGGAAACAGCAATGGTTGCCGGAGACAAAGCGGTTGAAAAAATAAAACTGCGCGCCCGATTGACCAGGTAATCAATCAGGCTTTTCGATCCGGCTACAAAGCCGCCCTCACCGGCGAGGGCCTTGCTGAGCGTTCCCATCATGATGTCAATGCCGCAGGTCATGCCGAAATAATCCGCCGTGCCGCCGCCGTTTTCTCCCAGAACGCCCGTGGCATGCGCGTCATCGACCATCAGCAGCAATTGATGCCGCCTGGCAATGTTCGCAAGCGCAGGCAACGGCGCAATGTCGCCATCGACGCTGAACAGCCCGTCGGTCACCAGCAGGCCGTTTCTGCCACGGTATTTTTCGACTTTACTCTCCAGGTCCGCCGGATCGCCATGTTCATAGACGACGATTTCCGCGCTGGAAAGCTTGCAGCCGTCGATGATGCTGGCGTGGTTGAGACGGTCGGAAAAAATCACCCAGCTTTTATCGGCAATCGCCGAAATGACGCCGACATTGGCCATGTAGCCGGTATTGAAAACAAGCGCCGCTTCGGTTCCCTTGAACGCGGCGATTTCCTCTTCCAGCTTTTTATGAATCTCATAGCTGCCGGTCGTCAGGCGTGAACCGCCGGAGCCCGTCCCGAATTGCTCCAGCGCGTCCCGGGCGACCTGTTTCAGCCTGCCATCGGAGGACAACCCCAGGTAGCTGTTGGAAGACATCATCAGGATATCCTCGCCCGCCATACGCACATGAGCGCCCTGGGGCGATTGCAGATACCTCATGCGCCTGTAAAGGCCCGCCGCTTGAATTTGCTGAAGCTTTTCGTCAAACATCTTCCCTGCCGTCTTTTCCATATCGCTCATTAAGGCAATAATATTATTGATGTTAATCGTTCGTGCAAAGACTTCCCGGATCCGTACCGCCGACAATTTTCCAGAATCCCCTGCCGCGATCACGGGCAGCGTAAAAACGGCCTTGATGCCGGAGAGTCTTTCAATCGTCGCAATATTGTCCTGCTCGATCAGGCTTTGCCCCGCGCCGTTGATGACAATGCCGCAAATCCGCAGGCCGACGCTTTTGGCATACTCCAGCGTCAGCAGCGTATGATTGATCGTCCCCAGTCCCGCGCGCGCAACCAGCAGACAGGGAAAACCCGACTCGCGAATCACATCCGTCTGCATGGTCCCTTCATCGTCAAACGGCACAGCCAGCCCCCCCGCACCTTCCGCGATAATCACATCATAGCGGTTTTTCAAATCATTCAAGCCCTTTTGAATAACGGCCGGATCAATGCGGCACCCGGCGATGCGTGCGGCCAGATGCGGCGCAACGGCGTCGGCAAAAGAAAAAGGCGTGATGATGTCCGGCGGTTCGGCAAAACCGGACACCTCGCGGACAAAAGCCGCATCGGCGGAAACCTTAACGCCCCCGCACGCTACCTCGCCGCTGGCCACCGGCTTGAAATAAGCGGCCCGGAATCCGTTTTTCAAAAGCAGGTGCATCAGCCCCGCGGCCACGCAAGTCTTGCCGACATCCGTATCGGTTCCAATGATGTAAATTCCACGGATCATGCTGTCCCCTTTGTTTACCGACAATGACATATCAAAAGAACCGGTGCGCGCAAAGCGTTTTTCCAGGGCGAATCCGCCGCGGGGGGCAGCCATGCTTCAATAATCGTCTTAATTATCGATTGACATGGCGCGTCGCTGATTCTATACTTCGCCATCTTTTTTCCTAAAGGAGGGTGCGTGTGAAAAAATTAATGATCGCTGTCGTGATGGTTCTTTTTCTATTTCCGGGATGTTCATCCGCGCAAAAGTTGTCGCCGGAAGAACAGTTCAAGAAAAGCTTCCCCCAGCATAAGTACGAAACCTTTGCGATAACCCCCGTTAAAGGCGTCTATGAAGTCTATGGCGGCGGACAGATTATTTATTATCTTCCGGAAGGCGATTTTGTTTTTGCGGGAAGTATCTTTTCCAAAGACAGAAAAAATCTGACTCAGGAAAGCACTGCAAAAAAAACGGCGGTCAAACTGGCAAATCTGCCACTGGATAAAGCTCTCAAAATCGGCAATGGGAAAACGTCCGTCGTGGAATTTATTGATCCGAATTGCCATTATTGCCGGTTATCCTTCAACTTTTTAAAAGAACGGATGAAAGATATTACGCTGTATGTCTTCTTCCATCCGCTGAGTGAGGATTCGGCAAAGAAAATCCGCCACATTTTATGTTCCAAAGACAAGACACAGGCCTACAATGATGCTTTGGGCGGAAAGCTTGACGCAAACGCGCAACTCAATCTTTGCAGCGAGAAAGAAACCGACGAGATGATGAAAGCTCACCAGGAGACTGCCGCAAAAGTCGGCGTCCGCGGAACGCCGCTGTTTTACATTAAAGGTCAGGTCGTTCCCGGGTTTGATCAGCCGGAGATTGAAAAACTTTTAAAGGAATAATCCATGAAAAAAGCAGCTGTCTCTTTTCGGGGGACAGCCGCTTTTTTTGTTTCCTGTGCTTACTTTCAACGAACCTTGGCGCCCGTCTTCGGCTCCCGGTCAAATCCGATCAGCGTCAGCCCGTCGATGCCGTCCGTTGCCAGCAGCATGCCGTGTGATTCCACGCCCATGAGCTTGGCCGGTTTCAAATTGGCTACAACGATGATGGATTTGCCGACCAGGTCTTCCGGCTTGTAATCCTTGCCGATGCCCGCAACAATGGTCCGCTCTTCTCCGATGTCGATCCGGAGCTTGACCAGTTTGCTGGACTTGGGAACCGGCTCAGCCGCCAGAATTTTTGCCGCACGCAAATCCACTTTGGCGAATTCGTCATATTCAATTTCCGGCTTGAGTTCAATGGCCGCTTTTGGCGAGGGAGGCGTCACTTCTTTTTCAGCGCTCACACGCGGAAAGAGCGACTCGCCGCGGATCAAGGCGGCGCCCTCAGGCAAAGGGTCATCATGACGAATCACGTCCAGATTTAACTTTTCTTTCATAGCAATTCCTATCTGTTGCAATATTTTTTCCGCTGCCTGCGGCATGAACGGGGACAATAAAATGGCAATGGCCCGGAGCGCTTCCAACAGCCGGTACATGATGGCCACGAGTTTTTCCTGATTGGCCGGATCCTTGGCCAGAGACCAGGGCTCGTTTTCCACAATATATTTATTGGAGGCGCTGACCAGTTCCCAGATGGCCATCAGCGCTTTATGGAGCGACATATCTGCAAAAGAAGCTTCGACATCGGCCACTGTTTTCAGCGCGATCACCTGTAAAGCGTTTTCCTGATCAGGCGCGGGTGGCGCAGGAACCTTTCCATCACAGTATTTGATAGCCATCGTGATGGCGCGGCTGAGTAAATTGCCCAGGTCGTTGGCCAGATCGGAATTGAGACGCGCGACAAACGCTTCTTCCGAGAAGTTGGAATCCAGACCGAACACCATATCCCGAAGCAGAAAATAGCGGAAAGCATCCAGTCCGTATTTGTCCTTTAAATCCAGAGGCCGGACGACATTGCCCAGGCTTTTGGACATCTTGCTTTGGTCCGAATTCCAGTAACCGTGAACATTGAGATGCTGATAAGGCTCAACGCCCGCGGCTTTCAACATGGTCGGCCAGTAAATACCGTGCGGCTTTAAGATATCCTTGGCGATCAGGTGCTGGGCTTCGGGCCAGAATTTTTTAAAATTTTCTGAGTCGGGATAACCGACCGCCGTCACGTAATTAATCAAGGCGTCAAACCATACATAGGTGACGTATTTTTCATCGAACGGCAGCGTGATACCCCACGTCAGACGCGTCTTGGGACGGGAGATGCAAAGGTCTTCCAGCGGCTCTCGCAGGAACGCCAGCACTTCGTTGCGATACCGCTCCGGCCTTATGAAATCAGGATTTCCCTGGATATGCCGGATCAGCCAGTCCTGATATTTGCTCATGCGGAAAAAGTAATTGCTTTCTTTACGATGCTCCGGTTCGGTCTGATGATCGGGACACAGGCCCGCCACCAGTTCCTTTTCCATGTAGAAACGTTCGCAACCGACGCAGTAAAACCCTTCATAAGCGCCGAAATAAATATCACCGGCGTCGTAAACCTTCTGCAAAATAGATCGGACGGTATCCATATGATTTGGATCGGTTGTGCGGATAAAGTAATCGTTGGTAATGGCCAGTTCGGGCCACAGATTGCGAAACTGCGCGCTGATGGAATCGGCATACTCTTTCGGCGTAATGCCCGCTTTTTGCGCGGCTTCGGCGATTTTGTCGCCATGCTCGTCCGTGCCGGTAACAAAAAATGTTTCGCGTCCCGCCATGCGGGCGTAGCGGGCCAGGACATCGGCAACAATGGTTGTATAGGCGTGCCCGATGTGCGGCGACGCATTGACATAATAAATGGGCGTGGTGATATAAAACGGTTTGGACATGGTAATGGACGGCTCCTTACGACTCTTTGTGTTTCCTGTTCGCTTCCCGGGGGCTGGTTATTTTATGTGCCACCGGCGGCGGTTCGCTCCCCGGATTGGCCTCCTTTGCGGCTTCGGCCTTTGCGGCTTCCCGGGCGCACCTTTTGACGTCGGCATATCCTTCGTGCTCAAAGGAAAGGCAGCACATCAGTCTTCCGCATAAACCGGAGATTTTTTCCGGATTGAGCGACATGCTTTGTTCTTTGGCCATTTTGACGGTAACGCGGTCCAGGTTTTGCAGGATGCCCGCACAGCAGACCGTCCGGCCGCAAACCGCAATCCCCTTGATAATCCTCGCTTCCTGACGCGCACCGATTTGCTTGAGTTCGATACGCGTTTTAAATTTAGCAACCAGGTCTTTGACCAGTTCACGGAAATCCACCCGGACCTCTGCGGTAAAGTAGAAGATCATTTTGCTTTTATCGAAGAGACACTCCACCGTGATCAATTTCATGGCCAGTTTTTTTTCGGAAATTTTTTCCATACAATACTTTCTGGCTTCTTCTTCGAGCATGGCAAGTTCTTCGCGGACGCGCAAATCATCCGCGGTGACCGTGCGGAGAATATTTTTCAGATTGGGAGGCAGTTCGGAAGGCTCGCAGCGGCGAACGTCCGTGACGATCGTCCCCAGAGCGATGCCGTTCTCCGTATCAATCAGGACCTGATCATCCTTGTGCAGAATCAGATCGCACGCGTTAAAATTGTAAATTCTGCCCTCTTTTTTAAATTTTACACCAATGATATTCGTCAGCACTTTTTAGCCCTGCTTTTTCATTATTTTTACAGATGAAGCTTAAAGGCCATCGCCTCTAATGTCAATGATTTGTTCACATTCATTTCAATGGTTTCACTCGATTTCTCCACCAGGGCGATATTCTGCAGAATCTGCCCGCCCTGTAAACGTCCGGCCATGGACGCGATGGAAGGCAGATCATCCGCATTGATGATCATCTTGACGTTGGCGGTTTCCTTATAAACCAGCGCATCGCGAAAATAGGTATTGAGAATTTTCAGCCCCTGTTTGATTTCTTTTTTGTCCTGGCCGAGAAAAGACGCCAACAGCAGCAAACCCAGCGGATCGCCCTGGCTTGCGGCGGCCAGCAGGCGGCTCAGCTGGGCGCGAAAAGCAATCATATCTTCCGAGTCGAGTTCGAGCGCCTGCCCGATCGAACCGCCGGACAGGGACGCCAAAAGCAGGGCCCGGGAAGGGTCCATTTGCTTTTTTTCGGTTAAAAACCGCGCAACGGTTTCGGCGGTCAGCGGGTTGAACCGCACATGCCGGCAGCGGGAGAGAATCGTTTGCGCCAGCCAGTAAGGACGAGCGGTCACCAGGATAATGATATTGTCGGCGGACGGCTCTTCCAGTGTTTTTAAAAGGGCATTGGCCGCCTCTTCACGCATTTTATCCGCATCGTCGATGATGAAGATGCGCCTGCGTCCTTCCAGAGGTTTAAACGTCATCTGATCCTGAATGCCGCGAATGGCGTCAATGCGGATAAATTGCGCCTGTGTTTCCAGAATATGCATGTCCGGGTGGTTGCCATGCATCATTTTCCGGCAGGATGAACAGCTGCCGCAGGCGCCATCATGAACGGCTGCGTTTTCACAGTTGAGGGCCTGCGCAAATGCAAGCGCCAGTGTTTTTTTGCCGATGGCGTCAAGCCCGCTGAAAAGATAAGCGTGCCCGATCCTTTGTTGCGCCATCGCTTTTTGCAGCATACCGATTTGTTTGCCATGACCGTAAATTTTCTTAAAAGACATAGGAAAATCCATCCGGAAAGTCAGTTCTGACTGCTCATGAACTCCAGCAACAGCTTGCGGACATCCACAGCAACCATGTCCACTGTCCGCGAAGCATCAATGACCCGAAAACGTTCAGGTTCCGCAGAACACAGGTTCAGATAGCCCTGCCGCACCCGGTTGTGAAAATCCAGCTTTTCTTTTTCGAAGCGGTCGGCGGACGAAGGATCTTTCAGCTTCGCATCACGCCGCCCGGCTCTTTGCAGTCCGGCCTCCACCGGTAAGTCAAAAAGCAGGGTTAAAGCCGGCTTTAACTCTAGCGCGCAGTAGTCGTTCACCGTTTTGATAAAATCGGGATCAAGCCCGCGACCCGCCGACTGGTAAGCGAATGTCGCGTCGGAAAACCGGTCACATAAAACATATTTCCCGTCGCGGAGCGCAGGCCGGACGACTTCTCTCACGTGCTGCGCGCGCGCCGCGCAAAACAGCAGGAGTTCCGTCTCCGGACACATGGCCTGATGGCCGCGATTGAAAAGAATATCGCCTATTTTACGGCCGATCGGCGTTCCCGACGGTTCCTGCGTCAGCAGCGCGGGAATGCTTTTCTCAGCCAGATAGGCGCCCAGAAGCTTCACCTGCGTGGATTTGCCGGAGCCTTCAACGCCTTCAAACGTAATGAATTTATGCATGGGGGGTTCTCCCGACGTCACAGAACAAAAAAAAGCAGGGGAAACATCCGCCGGTCAGAACGAACATTCCCCCCAACGTTGAGGTCCTGTGAAAATGATTATTTCTCTTCTCCGGGGACAATCGCTTCCACCGGACACTGTTCGCAGCAAGCGCCGCAGTCCGTGCATAATTTGGGGTCAATCACGTACTTATCGTCGCCTTCGGAAATCGCTTCCACCGGACATTCGTCCTCGCATGAGCCGCAAGCAATGCATTCATCCGTAATCACATATGCCATGTTCCTTAAATCTCCTTTGCATAAAAATTTTTCACGTTGGCCGACTCCAGCCGGCGCTTGCTTAAACAGACACAACTTCCTTAATGGAAGGCACTTGCTGTTTAATGATCTTTTCGATGCCCATTTTCAACGTCATCTGCGACATCGGGCAGCCGCGGCATGCGCCGGTCAGCTTAACCTTCACCACACCGTCCGTGGAAACATCCACCAGTTCCACATCGCCCCCGTCCGCCTGCAGGCCGGGCCGAACTTTATCTATCGCTTTCTGCACCTGTTCTTTCATCATCAATAATCTCCCATTATGACATTGCGTTTCCGGTCGATCTCCCGGGGGATCAATGCGGCATCATTTCTACCATATCTTTGACGACCGAGCGGGCGACATCGGATAGTTCCGGCTTGATCAGCATGTAGCTTCTTTTCAGATCGTGGCCCGCTTTCCACATGATCTTTCCGGTCTCCGCATCAATCAGTTTTAAACCGATGCTGACTTTCGCCAGTTTCTTATCTTTTTCCACAGTATAATTCCAGTAATCAACCGCAACCAGCAAAAAAGCGTCCGTATGGGTCAGCTCCCCGATTTTTTTGCTCAGAGCGGGGTCGGAGTAATTCAGGGTTTGAAACTTGGACAGATAGTCCGTCATGCTTTTACGCAATTCTTCGTTGGCCTGAATCTGGCGATTCAGGCTGGCCGTGTCGGTAATATCGGAAAACCATTTCTTTTCCATCAGGACGCCGGGAACAATCTGATCCATATGAATACGAGCTTCTTCATACGTTCCGACATCCGCCGGAAGAACGGCAATCCGCTTGGGATGAAAATTTTGGGCTGCGGGATCCAATTGAGAGAAACGCAACCCGCCGCAGGCGATGATGCTCAAGGCGGCAATGACCAGGAAAAATCCGGTGAAATACTTTTTCATATCCTTACTCCTTAATCAGTTGCTTTGCATTGTTTGCTCAGGCAAAAGCCAGCCAGCAGAAAACGGCCAAACCTGCAATGATATAGCTCGTTTCCAGAAGGCCTTCCACGGCCGCCCCCGAAAGCCCGGTTTTTCTATCACAAAGCCGGAAACAAATCCATATATATAATGGGCACAAAACCAGGAAAATGCTTAAGGTTGAACTCCAGCCGACAGGCCCGGAAATTATCAAAATAACCAATAATATCAAAATGATTATTTTTAACAGGATCTGCGTTTTTTCTTTGCCGATCAGCACGGGGATGGTTTCCCGCCCCAGAAGTTTGTCGCTTTGCATATCCATGATATCCGACATCGCCGAACGAATAAAAACCAGGGCAAAAGTGAAGAAGAAGGCAACCGCCATGCCGGCGCCGCCATACTGACCGCTCTGCAAAGCGGGAAAAACGGCCGTTACCATGCCCCAGGCCACGGCCGTAAAAAAGTTTTTTGAGCCGGGAATATCTTTTAACCGCTGAACCCGCCGGCGTCCGGACAGAATTTTCATATTATACAAGCCGCCGGCCAGCGATATGAAGAACATAAATAAGAAGGAAGACATACTGTTTGCAAGCGATAGAATCAAAGAGGACATCAGCGAAATATTGGCCGCCAGACGATAATACTTTTCGTTTTTTAAATAGGATTTTTCGCGGAAAGAACCGATCAGCCCCGATTCCCTGCCGCTCATCAGCCGGTTGAGCACATGCATTGCATAAACAAAAAGCGACGCGACAGCAATGGACGTCATGCGGACCGGGATGTTTTGCAGCAACATGCCCGCCAGCGCCAGACATGCCGCGCCAACCGCCGAATATAACTCCGTTTTAACCGTCCACATCCAAAGTTTGAGGACCAGACCCATTTTGGGAGGCGTGCTGATGTCCGCTTCCGCAATACTATCAATGACCTGATCGATGATCCAGTTGGGTGTAGAAGCGCCGGCGGAAACGCCGATGCTTTTGTATGGCGTCAGGTCCGTCGCTTTTATTTCTTCGGCCGTTTCGATATGGAATGTCGGCGTGTTTTGTTTTTTGGCCAAATCGGCCAGACGGCAGGTATTGGCGCTGTTTTTCCCGCCGACAACAAAAAGCGCGTCCATTTCCCCGGCCAGGGAGATAATTTCCTCCTGCCTTCTTTCCGTGGAGGAACAAATCGTATTAAAAACAATTGCCTGCGGACTTTTTTCCCGGATTTTCTTGACGATACGGTCGTAATCACCCGTATCCTGAGTGGTCTGGGCTACAATGCAGACTTTTTCCATCGGAGGCAACTTTTCCGCATCTTCCGGGGTCGATACGATAAGGCCCCGGCCCCGGGTATAACCCCACAGGCCGTCCACCTCGGGATGCTTGCGGTCCCCGGCAATAATGACCGTATAGTCCAGCGCCGCGTGCTTTTTAATGATGGCCTGCACGTGGGCAACCTTCGGACAGGTGGCATCGATGATTCTAACACCGCTTTCCTTGATTTTTCTTCTCTCGTCCGGCGCAATGCCGTGCGCCCGGATAATCAAGACAGCCTTTTCCCGGTCCGGAATTTCATTAATATTGCTGATGGCCCTAATGCCACGGCTTTTCAGGAGTTCAATCGTTTGCGGATTGTGGATCAGGGGGCCGTAGGTATAGATTCGCCTGCCCGTTTCATGCTGAGCAACCTCCAGCACCGTGTCCACCGCCCGACGCACACCCATGCAGAACCCGGCTGTTTTAGCCAGTTTGATTTCCATCTAGTCTTTCTTCCGCGCCAGAATAAAAAATTCTTTGTTACCGGCTGGTCCCAAAAGAGAGGAGGCGCAGGTCCCTTCCACAATCAGATCATTCGATTCACAAAACAGGCGGATTTCCTCCACGACGCGGTCATGAACCGCCGGGTCTTCCACCACGCCGTTCTTGCCGACCTCCTCCCGGTGCGCTTCAAACTGCGGTTTGATTAAAGCCAGTATCCGGGCAGAATCCATCATTAACGGCAGCACGGCGGGAATAACGGTTTTGAGTGAAATAAAGGAGACGTCCATAACGGCCAGTGCCGGTTTCTCGTCCAGGTCCGCACCGTCGTAGTGGCGGATATTGGTGCGTTCGATAACGACCACACGCGGGTCTTCGCGCAGCTTCCAGGCCAGCTGGCCGTAGCCGACATCGACGGAAAACACTTTGCTCGCACCCGACTGCAGCAGGCAGTCGGTGAAACCACCCGTGGAGGCCCCGACGTCTAAAACGGCCAGGCCCGACACATCCAGCGCGAAGTGCGCCAGCGCCCCTTTTAATTTCAGGCCGCCGCGGCTGACATAGGGATTATCGGCGCCTTTCATTTGTATTTCGGCATGAAGCGAAACCGGCGTATCGGCCTTATCCAGACAGACATCATTGACTTTTACAGCCCGGGCCAGAATCAACGCCTGCGCCTTTTGCACAGTTGGCGCAAAACCACGCGACACAAGCAACTTATCTAGACGAATTTTTTTTTCCGGGGACATAACCCTTCATTCTTCAAAATGTCATGTGGATCACCGACGGCAACGCTTCTTGATAGTCCAAGCATGGAAAATGTCTAAAGCGTCACCTCATAAATCCGGCCGTCTTTGATAACACGTTGCGGTGTCCGGCAGGCCTCAATCTTTTCCAGCGGATTTTCTTTCAGAACGGCCATGTCAGCGCGTTTCCCCGCTTCCAGTGTCCCGATTTCATGCGCCACGCGCAGAATCCGGGCATTGTTGATGGTCGCGCACCGCAAGATTTCCGCGTTCGTAAAACCGATGCGACTCAGCATCTCCATTTCCCGCCAAAGCGTTCCGTGATACAGATACGGCACACCCGAATCCGTACCACAACCGATTAAGACCCCTGCCCGCTTCATCTTTGCAAGATTACCCGGAGCGTGCAGCAGAATATTGAAGTACAAATCAGGCCGGGCCAGAAACTTGCCTTCCTTGTATAACCGTTCGCAGCCGTATTGCTGAAAGCTGGCAAGCGACGCCATGTTGGCCCGGTGAATCTCCGGTTCAACATCACGGTTGGTGCAGGATTGAAGATATTGCCGACGGATGGCCAGTTCACCGGCAATAAAGTCCGTGCGGTATGGCCTGGGCAATTCGGCGTAAGCCTCCTCGGCTGCCAGCATCTGGGCGATGATCATGGTGGGAACAATCGCCATTTTCTTTCCGGCCATGTCCAGCGCTTCCTGATCCGTCAACTGCGCATCGCCAATCGAGTGTTCAACCGAATTGAGACCATACTGGAGCGCCCGGTCAAAACCGAATTTGGTATGCACATGCCCCGCCGTTGGCAGATTTTTTTCCCGGGCAAATTCCATAATGACGCGCAGGTGCTCATCCGTATAGACGGGTATCTTTCCCAACCCGCACATCACCGACCGGTCATCCATCGTCAACTTGATAAACGATGCGCCGCCGGCGCTGTTTTGCGACATTTTTCCCCGCAATTCCTTTGCATCCCTGAACCACAGGTTGGGGTTGCCCATATACGCCATCGCCGCGGTGGAAAAGATGGATACGTCGGCGGGATCAATGTCCGGATGGCTGCGATAACAGTTTGTAAAGGCATTGCAGTAAACGACCCGCGGGCCGACCAGTTCATTGCGTTCGATCATTCCAAGCGCATCGGAAAGCAGCTTCGGCATCGCTCCCATGTCGCGCACGGTTGTCACGCCGTGCGCCAGCTGCTGCACGTAATTTCTCTTGAGCTGGGCATAGGTGGTCAGCGCCCCGAAAAGATTAAACCGGGATTCGCTGGTCAACGTGGTATGGCAATGGGCATCAATCAGGCCGGGAATCACATATTGATGCCCCAGATCATAAACAAGCTGACCTTCCTGCGGGGCAGGCGCTTTGTCGGTGATGGATTCAATCAGGCCGTGGCGGACAACAATCACTCTTGCCGGCTGGATCGAACCGGTCATCACATCAACGACATTGCCATTGATGAGCACCAGCGCCCTGCCTTCAGCCACTCCGACATGGCTGTATTTTGGCAAAGAGGAACAGCCGCTAAAACCGGGAAACGAAGCCAGCAGGACCGATGTCGCCGCTGCCTGCAAGACCTGCCGCCGATTCATAAAACCGGTTGCGTCGTGTTTTTCCATAAAACCATACCCCTTTCTGATCATGGAAAATGGCAATGCGATGGTCCAAGTTTATACTGAATAGCCGCCTGGTTTGCAAGATTATATATTGTCTTGCCGTCAAATTAATGCTAATCAGGCAGAAAATTATCCAGAGCATCACCGGTCATGGAGGTTCGTTATGAAGTGGAAACGCGTCATAGCCTTAAGCATCCTTTGCTGCATCAGCGCCTGCGCTCAAGCACGATATACGGAAAAGCTCCCCCTGGTTGATATGGCAAACGGCCCGCAGCGCGAGGTAACCGTGCGGGTACTGGCGGAGGCCGGGGAGTGGCTCAATTCCGGCGCCATGGTCCATGCGGGCAGGCAATATAAAATTGACGCCCATGGAAAGTGGAACGGCGGCCCGATCTGCGGCTGGACCGGACCGGACGGTATCGGGTCATCCAAGATGTGTTTCTTCAACCTGATGCCCGGATGGAGCATATCCTCCCTGATCGCCAGAATCGGTGAAAACGGCGAACCGTTTGCCGTCGCCGGCGAATATACGTTTGTTGCTTCTCGAAGCGGCATCCTGATGTTTCATATCAATGAACCGCCATCGTCCTGCTCCGACAATCAGGGATTTGTCACGGTAAAAATATCGTCCCCGCAGAGCGTCCAGGAAGTCATTGATGTTAAAATCATCGGCTTTGACAACGGCATCAAAACGACCAAACAGCAGGATTACCGCGAAGCCGTTCTAAACGCCAAAGCACAGGCTATTGAAAGAGCCGGTGTGGAAATCAAATCCGTAACCAAAGTAAAAGATTTTCAACTGGCCGAGGACTATATCGAAACCCGCTCCCAGGCCATCCTGCTGCCCAATTTTGAAATCGTGGATATCGGATATACGGAAGGGGCCACCTATACCGTCATGCTGATCGGCAGAATCAAAATGTCCGGTTCCCCCGCACGAGCCGAATATATGGTTACCCCCGAACAAGAGGTGATTCCTGCCGTCAGACTTCCTCGAAAAGCCGTCAAAGTCAAGCGGCCCGCCCCCGCACAGGCTCTGCCGCCCGGTTATTCGGATGTTCATATGCCCCGGGCAGAATAAATTGCTGTTCACGCAATAACTTTTACCATGATCTTCGGCGCATCGACAATTAACTTGAATTTTCGGGTACGCGGATCGACCGGAATATCGTCAACCGCCACGACTTCGAACGTCACGTTGTTCATCAGCTTCTGATCGAGGAATTCGCGCAGACGATGCTTTACGCCCGCAATCGATTCGTTGCGTTTAGCGTCCGTGAGCGCCGCATCCAAACAAACGACGAAGCAAAACGATGTCCTGTCGACCAATTGCATTTGAAAGCGCGTCACGCCGGCGAAGAGCAACTCGACAACGCTGAGTGGATGAATGAAATCCTCGGCGCCCTCACGATTGAGAAACATCGGCATTTTCTCGGTACGCCCCACCAGCGTATCGGCAACCATGTAAGGCGACGTCGGATTCGTCTGCGCAATCGGATGCAAGATGTCCGACATGCGGTAGCGGATCAGCGGCATCGTATAGTTGAGCAGGTTGGTGATCAGGCAATGATCGTCGAAGAACTCGTAGATCAGATCGTCGTCGAACAAAGTCATCGTACGGCCATCGGGATTCGTCATGCCCATCATCAAGTGCTCTGAAGAAGCATAGCCGCTGTTGGTTTCACAGCCGAAGCTTTCCTCGATGTACGCTTTGTCGACCGGCGTCATCGCTTCGCCCCCGCAGGCAACACCCTGGACCGAGAGTCGCAATAGCCCTTCGCGTTGTTTAGCCGCAAGAATCTTCATCGCGGTGGTATAGCCGCCTAGAAAGTCCGGTTGGAATTCGTTGAGCTGCGCGATCACCTGCGGCAGAGGATCGTTCACTTCGAACAACGCAACCTTCACGAACAACTTTTCCAAACCTTGTTGGGCGCTCGCTATGATCGATACGCCGGCAAAATGCCCGCCGACTGCGGCGTAGTAAGCCATGCGCCAGCGCCCAAAGTTCTTCCTTTTCGGTCGCGGGCGCTTCTCCGGCGAGCGCCGCACCATGCCGCCGGCCATGCCGCGAACCCAATCGCGTTCGGAGTACAGAAAATAACCCACTTCGCCGGACGAACCGGAGGTGTGTATAACGTGATAGTCCCCGAACAGGCACTCATTCGGATCGACAGAGCGCGTTAGAAACTCCGAGACAGCGCGTTTGGTGATGCGCCGCTCGGTGACGATTCCGTCGAAGTTCGCCATCAAGATAGATTTGTCTAAGACGGGAAAATCCGTTGGCATGCAGGTCTCGAGATTGATGCCGCGCTCGCGAATAATCTGCGCGTAATACGGCGAACGCTCATTCGCATATCGCACCAGCTTGCGAAACTTCTCGAGCTTCATCGCCTCGAATTCGGCGCGCGACATGCGCTGGTTGCGCCTCACCTCGCTCATCTTCGCCAATATCGCTTTTATTTGGGAAAATATCAATTTCCATCCTTTGCCGCCAATGGCCGCTATGTCGGGTAAAATCGACTCTCGATTCTACCGTTGGTATCGCAACACCGAGTGACAACAAGTGACAAGAACTTCCTTTTTGTGGGGCGAAGTATATGAAGCGACCTCTTGTGTGTCAAGAAGGTTTTGGCCACAAATTGATTCTTCTGCTGTGGAGACGAATGGTTTCTGTCAATGCGCCCCGGTGTTCTTCTTCACAACCCTTCTCAGTCTGAGTGAATTGCTCACCACCGAGACGGAACTGAAAGCCATGGCGGCGGCGGCAAACTCCGGGTTGAGCCGGATGCCGAAAAAGGGATACAGAACGCCTGTGGCAATCGGAATGCCGATCATGTTGTAGATAAACGCCCAGAATAGATTTTGTTTAATCACTCTCATGGTCGCGGCGGAAAGCGCAATCGCTTCCTGCACACCCATGAGATCATCCCGGATCAGCGTAATATCGGCGGCCTCAATGGCGATATCCGCACCCGCGCCGATGGCAATTCCCACATCGGCCGCCGCCAGAGCCGGCGCATCGTTGATGCCGTCGCCCACCATCGCCACGACTTCCCCTTCCCGCTGCAGTTTGCGAATTTCATCCGCCTTGCTCCCGGGCAAGACCTCCGCCATGACCCGGTCGATGCCCAGCTGCGAAGCGATGCTTTTTGCCGTGCCGATGTTGTCGCCGGTCACCATCGCCACTTTCAAGCCTCTGCGCTTCAGGCTTTCCACGGCCTGCCTTGCGGAATCCTTCGGCACATCCGCGAGGGCAATCAGACCGATAACTTTTTTTTCCAGCGCCACGTAAACAACGGTCTTTCCTTCAGCGGCCAGCTTTGCCGCTTCTTCTTCCAGAGAGTCAACGGCAACACCCTGTTCGCTCATCAATAACCGATTGCCGATCAGACACCGTTTGCCGTCAACGTCTGCCTGAGCACCCAGGCCGGACAGAGCCAGAAAATGTTCCGCCCCCGCCGCGGAGATTTGATCCGCCTGCGCCCGCTGTAAAATAGCCTTCGCCAGCGGATGCTCCGATGTTTTTTCCAGTGCCGCAGCCGCAGCCAGGACCTGTTGTTCTGTGTATCCGGCGGCAAAGACAACATGGGTAACGTCCGGCTCTCCGCGTGTCAGCGTGCCGGTTTTATCAAAAACAATGGCGGAAAGCTTATGGATTTTCTCCAGCGCTTCGCCGCCTTTGATCAGAATGCCGCTTTGCGCGCCAACGCCCGTGCCCACCATGATGGCGGTGGGCGTGGCCAGTCCCAGCGCGCAGGGACACGCAATGACCAGCACCGAAACAAAATTAATCAGGGCCATGTCAAACCGGCCTCCGACCGGCAGAAAATACCAGACGGCAAACGTCACAAAAGCAATCACAAAGACAACCGGAACAAAGACAGAGGCCACCCTGTCCGCCAGGCGCTGAATCGGGGCCTTGGAGCCCTGCGCCTCCTCCACCATTTTGATGATATGGGCCAGCATCGTATCCGCGCCCACACCTGTGACGCGCATCGTAAAACTTCCCGTTTTATTGATTGTGGCGGCAAAGACCTTCTGACCGGCTTCTTTCAAAACCGGCATACTTTCGCCAGTCAGCATGGATTCATCCAGGGTCGATTGTCCGGTTAAGACCATGCCGTCAACAGGAACTTTTTCCCCCGGCTTGACCAGAACAACATCCCCTGCCTGCAAGTCTTCCACGGCGACTTCCACATCATTCCCATCCCGCAAAACATGGGCGGTTTTCGGCCTGAGGCCCATGAGCTGCTTGATCGCGATGGAGGTCTTTCCTTTTGCCCGCGCTTCCAGAAGCCGTCCCAGAAGAATCAGGGTAATAATCATGGCGGCGCCGTCATAATAGACATGAGGCGCAACACCCGCGCTTTCAAAAAAACGCGGAAAAAAAGTTACGGACGCGGAATAGGCATAGGCCGAAAAAGCGCCGACGGCAACCAGCGTGTTCATATCGGATGTTTTCTGGATGGCGGCTTTGTAAGCGCCCGCAAAGAAACGGTCCCCAACCCAGAATACCGCGGGCGCGGTTAAGACGAACATCGCCATCAGCATCACCTGGCGGGGAATGAAATGCAGGAAGCCGAACCAGTGCTGCATGGACCCCAGAAAAATGATCACGCTCAAAATCGCACCGGAAATAACTTTCCGGGTAAGTTCTTTCAGCTCGCGTTCACGGGCTTTCTCCATCGGGTCATCAAAGGAATCCGTCAGTTCGCCCAGAAATTCATAACCCTGCTCCGTGATGACCCTGATTAGAGCAGGAAGCCCCGCCCAGCGCGAGGAATGGGTAACCGTGGCGCGCGCCGTGGCCAGATTGACGCTGACATCGACAACCCCCGCAACGTCTTTCAGCGCATTTTCCACGCGCCTCACACAGGCCGCGCACATCATGCCGCCCACGGATACAATGACTTTATTCGACAACGTCGTATCCCGCTTTCTTGATTGCCGCGGCAACCGTCTTCGCATCCACCGGCTTTGCTTCCTCATAGGTTGCCGCGCCCGTTTTCAGATCGATCTGAACATTCTGGATGCCGTCCACGGCGCTGAGCGCTTTGCTCGCCGCCATCACGCAATGCTGACAGCTCATGCCTTTTATTTTTATGCTTTTCATCAATCATCTCCTGGTGAACATCGTATTTTTGTTTAAGATAATCTTCTTTGATTCAATAGCAAGCCTTCACTTTTTTTATTATATCATGCTTGATTAAATATTAATATTCTGTATGATAATTGAACAGAGGAAGATTTATGATCATACGCTGCTGGGGAGCCCGGGGATCCATACCCGTTTCAGGGAAAAATTATCTGCGTTACGGAGGCAACACGACCTGTCTGGAAATCCGAAACAACCGCGATGACATTTTGCTGGTTGACGCCGGTTCAGGCATTCGCGAAGCGGGCAATGCCCTTCTGTCCGGCAAACGGCATGATTTTACCCTGCTGATGACGCACGCCCATTGGGACCACATTATGGGATTCCCTTTTTTCAAACCGCTCTACCGGCGTAAGACCAACATCACCATCCGGGGCTGCGCATTCGCCCAGGACTCCATCAGGGAAATGCTGGCACGCGTCATGTCCGCCCCCTATTTCCCGCTCAACTACGACGATGTTCACGCCAGTATCGCCTACGCTGATATTTGCGAAAACGCCTATCAACTGGGCGATATGACCATCACCCCGATTGCGCTTTCCCACCCCAACCAGGGAACCGGCTTTAAATTTTCGGAGGCAGGTAAAAACGTCGTTTTTCTGACCGACAACGAACTCGAATTCCGGCATGAGGGAGGCCTTGATTATAACGACTATCGCGAATTCTGCCGGGACGCCGATCTGCTGATTCATGACGCAGAGTACCGGGATGAAGAATACACGAAAATAAGAGGCTGGGGACATTCCACTATTGAGCAGGCAACAAGACTCGCGCTGGACGCCGACGTTAAACAACTGGGGCTTTTTCATCATAACCAGGACCGCTCCGATGATGGAATCGACGACATGGTCGGCCGATGCCGCGAAATCATCCGCAAACGGAAAAGCACGCTCCAGTGTTTTGCCGTCCATCAGTTGATGGAAATGGCGCTTTAGTCTTGATGAATGCGACACAAGTCCCGTGCGCATCATACCGGCAGAAGGCAAGAGCGCCACTGTCCGGAATATTTTGAAATTCCCGGATTTCGATTTTCATCGGAATAATCAAAGAGAAGTTGACGCCCCATGCTGATCATTGCCCATATATCCCTGATGATCGCCGCCACATTGTGCCTCTGCGCGGGCGTCGGTTTCGCCATGTTCGGGCGAAAAAAGAATTCCTGGCTCAAATGGCACAAAAAATTAAACCTGGCCGGATATGGCCTGCTTGTCGCCGGAGCGGCGGCGGCTTTCGCCAATGTTGCAGCCTCTGACGGCATTCACCTGGCAGGACGCCATCACCAGGCCGGACTGGCCGCATTTATGCTGACCGGCATCACGGTGGTTCTTGGTTTTCATGCCTTGAAAGCCGCAAACAAACCAGCCGCGCGCGCCAGGCACAGATGGTCGGGAAGGCTCTCCCTGACATCCATTCTCTTCACGCTCATCGTGGGACTGCGCATGATCGGGATTCTATAATGTTCCTTCCTACAACTTCCGAAGAATTAAGACAAAGAGCATGGAACCGGCTGGACGTGATTCTGGTCACGGGCGACGCCTACATCGACAGCCCCCATATCGGCGCAGCCGTCATCGGTCGGGTGCTGTCCCATGCGGGTTTTCGCGTCGGCATGATCGCGCAGCCGGACATTCAAACCGCCACGGATATTGCCCGGCTGGGCGAGCCGCGCCTGTTCTGGGGCGTCACCGGCGGCTGTATGGATTCGATGGTGGCCAATTATACAGCGACAAAGAAAAAAAGGCGCGACGATGATTTGACCCCCGGAGGCAAAAACAACCGCCGTCCCGACCGCGCCGTCATCGCTTACGCCAATCTCATCCGGCAATATTTCAAAAACACCAGACCTCTGGTGCTGGGCGGCGTCGAGGCAAGCCTCCGCCGCATCGCGCATTACGATTACTGGTCGGATACGATCCGGCGTTCAATCCTGTTTGACGCGCGCGCCGATCTTCTGGCCTACGGCATGGCGGAACGGACCATTGTCGAAATTGCGCGCAGGCTGGCGGCTGGCGGAAGCATCAATCAGATTAGAGGAACCTGCGTCATTGCACAGGACCCGCCGCCGGGCTATCTGGAAATGCCGTCCTGCGAAAAGGCCGCCGCTGATA
Source organism: uncultured Smithella sp. (assembly GCA_964405915.1). Classification (GTDB taxonomy): domain Bacteria; phylum Desulfobacterota; class Syntrophia; order Syntrophales; family Smithellaceae; genus UBA8904. The sequence continues at coordinate 21,339 of CAYOPU010000010.1, forward strand.
AAAAAGCTTTCACGGAAATGTTTAAGACTTTCCATGCCAACAATGACCCGGCCACGGCAAACGGCCTGTTCCAGCGACACGGCAACCGCTGCCTCGTGCATCATCCGCCGCAGCCGCACCTGTCAACGGCCGAGCTGGACGCGGTTTACGCGCTGGATTTCTCTCGCCGACCCCACCCTTTTTATGAAGCGCAGGGTCAAATCCGCGCCATGGACACGATCTCCTTTTCGCTCACCACGCACCGGGGCTGCTTCGGGGAATGCCGTTTCTGCTCCATTGCTTTGCATGAAGGCCGGACCATCATCAGCCGCAGCGAAGACTCCATTATGGCGGAGGCCGGAAAGATTGCCGCTCTCCGCGATTTCAAAGGCTACCTGGCAGATGTCGGCGGCGCAACGGCCAATATGTACGGCATGGACTGCCCGCGCCAACAAACTCACGGCGCCTGCTCCGACAAAAGATGCCTCTACCCGCAGGTTTGTCCTTCTCTTAAAGCCGATCACGCAAAACAAATTCATCTGCTGCAAGGCCTGAGCAGAATTCCCGGCATTAAAAAAGTTTTTGTTGCCTCCGGCATCCGTCACGACCTGATTCTGGCGGACAAAAAACACGGCGCGTCTTATCTGCGCGAGCTGGTGAAGCACCATATCTCCGGCCAGTTGAAGATCGCGCCGGAGCATGCTTCTCCCCGTGTTCTCGCCCTGATGGGCAAACCATCGCCACAAACCCTGGTGAATTTTAAAACTCTTTTCGAAAAGATGAATTCGGAAGCGGGACTCCGGCAATTTCTGACCTATTATTTTATCGCCGCGCATCCCGGGTGCGCTGAAGAAGAGATGCGCGAATTGAAAGCCTTCGCCGTACGCGAACTGCGCACGACACCGCGGCAGGTGCAGATTTTCACGCCCCTGCCCTCCACCTGGTCGGCGCTCATGTACTGGACGGGAACCGATCCGTCAACCGGCCGGAAAATATACGTGGAAAAAGATTTGCTGAAAAAACAGCAGCAGAAGGATCTGGTCGCCTTGAATCGCAACCGGCCGGGAAGCAGGCCTCCGGCGTTAAAGGCCGTAAAAGGCAGACCATAAAGCGCGTTGAATCACAATAACCGCGCAATTTTTAATCAGCTTAACGATTCTTCACACCCTGCCGTACTTATCGTCCAGCCTCTCGATATCGTCTTCGCCGAAGTACGTTCCGGTCTGGACTTCGATAATGACCAGCTTCGCGTCAGTCGTATTTTCCAGACGGTGCGTCGCGCCCTGCGGTATGTCAACCGCGCATCCGGCGGCAAGGGAATAATCCCGACCGTCAATAATCGCTTTGCCGGCGCCCGCGACTGCATACCAGTGCTCCGCCCGCTTTTTATGGCGCTGAAGACTCAGGCTGCCGCCCGGTTCGACGACAATTCGTTTGACCTTATGATCGGATGCATCGGATAAAATTTGATAGTAGCCCCAGGGACGTTTATGGATGGTTTCCAATGATTTTCACTCCCAAAACTTTTACCAATTTTTCTATCATAATCTCAAACGAATAAAAAGCAGTCCTTTTACGTCTTCAACCCTGAACCTTAAACTTTGAACTTTGAACCTTGCCCCCTTCTTGCACCCTCGCTTTTACCGACTCAATATGATAAATGCCGTCCATAAAACTATGGACATCAAATATTCACTCAAACGCAGCAGCAAAAGGAAGAAAACGATTTCACTGCAAATCGGCAGCAACTCCGAAATTACGATTTACGCACCACACGATACACCCGTCGGGGAAATTAACCGCTTTGTTGTGGAAAAGCAAAGCTGGATTGACAGGATCGTGAACAAGCAGGCCAGCCGGCAGGTGCGGCAGCGAGAGAAAACCTATGCAACCGGTGATACCTTTTATTATCTGGGGCAGACCTACCCGTTGGAATCATATTTTGAACCACTGGAAAACGGCGGCGTTATTTTCTGGAATAACCGCTTTTTTCTCAACTGCCCCGTAAACACAGACATGAAAAAAAACTACTTCGCATGCTGGTATAAGCAGAAAGCACGGCAATATTTCATGGAACGGGTTGCTTTTTATGAAAGCATGCTTAAACTTACGTCAGGCGGCGTCCGGATAACATCCGCCGAGACGCGTTGGGGGTCCTGCTCGCATGATAATCGTTTATCATTCAGCTTCCGTCTGATCATGGCGCCGCCCCGGGTAATTGATTATGTGGTCGTACATGAACTGATGCATATCCGGGAGAAGAATCATTCTTCAAAATTTTGGAACTTAGTGGTAGAGGTCATCCCGGATTACAAGGAACAGCGGCACTGGCTTCGTGAATACCAGTATCATTTGAATCTATAAGCGCAGAACGGAAAAGGATAGAGTACAGCTTCTTTTATGGATATTATTGAAACCATTGATCTCGCCCACCGGCCGTTTCTTTCCGAACGCTTCCGGCAGATGCATTTAAATGTCTCGGATTACACTTTCGCCAATGTCTATCTGTTCCGTCATGTGAGCCGGTACCAGATCCTGACGAAGGACTGCGGCACATTCATTTCCGCATACAACCGCCAGGATCAGAATTACATCATGCCGCTTTCCAGCCCGCAGACCTGTTCTCCCGACACACTCAGGAATCTGCTGCATAACGGCAATTTTTTCTTTCCGATCTCCGAAGACTGGCTGTCTTTTTTCCCCGGAAACGAATTTACCATATCCTTCGACGACAGCGAATCGGATTATCTTTACCTGACCCGGAACATGGCCTCTTTTGCCGGGAAACATTATACGCGCCACCGCAATCATCTGAATCAGTTTTTCGGAGCCTTCCGTCCTGAACGGCAGCCCCTGTCCCCCGATACGCTTGAAGACAGCCTGAAGATTTTACGCCGGTGGCAGGATGAATCCGTCGTGGCTGCGGACAAAACCGATTTTGCGGTCTGCGAGGAGGCCCTGAAAAGTTTTTCAGAACTTGCGCTGTGGGGAACAATATATTACATTAACGGCGAACCGGCGGGATTTGTCATTGGCGAGGCGCTCAACGATGATACGTTTTGTCTGCATTTTGCCAAAGGCTCCAAAAGTTATCACGGCATTTATGAATTCATGTTCAACGATGCGGCCCGGCAGTTGCAGTCCCGGTATCCATACCTCAATCTGGAAGAAGATATGGACAACAAGAATTTACGCAAAACAAAAAGTTCTTACGGCCCGGACCGGATTTTAAAAAAATATCGCGTCAGCCTGACAGGCTGACGCCGGAAAGTCACAAGACATGGCACCTCCGGATATCATCATCAACTTGCACGAAGGCGATCAGGGCATCATTCAGGCCATTGACGGCGGCTCGGACCTGACCAGTCGGCTCGCCGGCATGGGTCTTGTCCAAGGCGCAAGATTCCGGATCGCTCAGGTCAGCGGAGGCATGATCATCGTGCAGGTCTCCGATACGCGCATTGCGCTGGGGCAGGGAGAGGCCTCGAAGATTTCCGTTTATCAGATTGATCCTTCAGAAGCGGTCTGTGAACCGGCCATTGAAAAGGAAATCACCGTGGCGCTGATGGGTCAGCCCAACGTCGGGAAATCCACCATTTTCAACATCCTGACTGGATTGTCGCAGCATGTCGGCAACTGGCCGGGCAAAACCGTGGAGAAAAAAGAGGGGGAACACCGCGCGAATAATGTTCTGATCCGGATGGTCGATCTGCCCGGCACCTACAGCCTGACAGCATTTTCGGAAGAGGAGCGTGTTGCCCGTAATTTCATCATTCAGGAAAAGCCCGATCTGGTCATTCTGGTGCTGAACGCCGCGGCGCTGGAAAGGAGTCTGTACCTGCTGTCCGAAGTGCTGCTGCTCAATCGTCCGGTCATCGCCGCCATCAACATGATTGACGTCGCTTCCGGCCAGGGTATTCAGATCAACACGAAAACCCTGCAGGACGAACTGGCCATTCCCGTCATCCCCATGATCGCCAAACGAAACAGCGGCATTAAAGAACTGGTGGATCAGGTCTGTGCTTTTGCCGTCGGCGGCGTTAAAATCCAGCCCAATCAGCCGGACGTTTCAACAGATCACCTCCCGATTTATCAGCAGATTTTACAGACCGTCCGTCCGCTGGCCCCCGAACCCTATACGGCCGAATGGACCGCCATTAAAATAATGGAAGGCGATCCTGAAGCTTCCGCCCTGATTAAGAATTGCGGCAATCCAACCGCATGGAAAACGATTCAGGTCCTTTTGAGCCAGCATGAAGACGCACTGCATGCCGTAGTCAACGGCCGTTATGACTGGATTGAAAAAGTCACTCGCGCGTCCATGTCGCGCTTCAAAATGGGAGAAGTCGTCCTGACTGATCGAATCGATCATGTTTTGACGCGTCCGGTTTTCGGCATTCCGATTTTACTGGCCGTCATGGCCTTTGTCTTTTTCCTCACCTATTCTGTAGGCGTCCCGCTACAAACCTGGCTGGCCGATTTGATTCAGCAATTCAACGGATTCTGCGAACCTTACACAACAGGCTGGCCGGCCTGGCTTCAGGGAATGCTGCAAAACGGCGTCATGGGCGGCGCAGGTTCCGTGCTGACGTTTTTGCCGGTGCTGCTGATCTTTTTTGCCGTCATGGCCCTGCTGGAAGATATCGGGTATATGGCGCGCGCCGCCTTTGTCATGGACCGTATCATGCATCTGGTTGGGCTGCACGGCAAAAGCTTTATTCCGATGTGCCTGGGATTCGGCTGCAACGTCCCCGCGGTTCTGGGCGCCCGCATCATTGAAACACGCAAGGCCCGGATGATTACGCTGCTCTTGATTCCATTTGTGCCCTGCACAGCCAGGCTTGCCGTCCTCACACTGGTATCCGCCGCGATTTTCGGCGAAAACGCGGCTTTCGTTTCCTGGAGCATTCTCGCCCTGAACATCGCCGTGCTCGGCCTCGCGGGCATTTTCGTCAATAAAACGCTTTGGAAACAGGACGCGCCTTTCATCATGGAGCTGCCGATTTATCACCGCCCCGATTTAAGAACGATTCTGATGGTCATCTGGTCGAGAACCGTTTCCTTCACCCGCAAAGCGGGAACCGTCATCCTCGGCGTTTCGCTTGTCATCTGGCTTTTGTCTTATTTCCCGACGGGCGCCGTCGAGGAAAGCTGGCTGGCCTCCGCAGGAAAACTGCTCGGACCGCTGGGCACGCCGCTGGGACTGGACTGGAAAATGATTACCGCGCTTTTGACGGGGCTTGTTGCCAAAGAAAATGTGGTGGCGACACTGGGGGTTCTTTATGCCGTGGGCAAAGATGGACTGGCTCAGACGCTCCCGACGGTCATGAGCCCCGAATCCGCCGCGGCCTTTCTGGTGGTCATGATGCTTTTTATTCCCTGCGTCGCCACGATGGCCGTGCTGCGCAAGGAAATGGCCAGCAGCAAATGGTTTTATGCGACCATTGTGATGACGCTGCTTGTTTCCTATCTGGGCGGTATAGCGGCTTATCAGCTGGTCAGGTGGCTATAAAGAAATTCAGGGCGTGACGTTCATCCCCATTAATCTCACGGCATCGCTGAATAATACGGAAATGCTTTTGTCCGAAACAACTTTCTCGACAAAACCGATCCCGAAAACCGGATGGTTGATAACCTGATTGGCTTTGAAAGTATCTTTGATAAAATAATTCCGCACGGGTGTTTCCGGCGGCATATTGCGGCTTTTCAGGTCCCACTGCAGGGGAGCTTCATTAACCGCCGCCTTTGACGTTGCGGGCTTTTTAGCGCGGACGGCGCCGGAAGTACGCTCAGCGGCCTTCTTTTTCACACCCGGCACTGTGCCTCGATATTTGTGTTCCGCGTTACAGGTTTTACATTTTACGCGGCTGACCACACCATCCACTTTGAACAATATCAGATGGGCCAAAACTAACTTACATTTCAGACAATAAGCATCAATATTATCACCGACAGAAAGCACTATGATCTCCTTTTCTTATGTTAACGGAAAACACCTTTAGGCAACCTATAACAGATTGCATGAGGATGTCCTAACGAATATTTCCCCATGAATAACAACATGAATAATATTAAAGAGATGACGCCAGGACGGCCGCGCCGATTGCGCCGTTGACCTGCGCATGGGGAGACACGGCGATTTTAACGCCAAGCTTTCGTTCCAGCGCGTCCACCACACCGGCATTGCGCGCGACGCCGCCGGTAATCATCACCGGCTCGCAGACACCGACACGGGCAAGCATTGATGAAATCCGGGCCGCGATGGATTCATGAATGCCGGCGATGATATCGGGTCTTTTTTCGCCGCGGGCAATCAGTGAGATCACTTCCGACTCGGCAAAAACCGTGCAGAGACTGCTGATTTTTGAAGGCTGTCCCGATTGCAGCGACATTGCGCCAAAGTCGTCAAGATTGACTTCCAGCGCCCGCGCCATCACCTCCAGAAAGCGGCCGGTTCCCGCGGCGCACTTGTCGTTCATCACGAAATTCCGGACCTTCCCGTTTTCATCGATAGCCACGGCTTTGCTGTCCTGCCCGCCGATATCGATAACCGTGCGAATTTTCGGATCCAGGAAATGCGCTCCGGCGGCATGCGCCATGATCTCCGTATAGGCCTTGTCGGCAAATTTCACCGAACTGCGGCCGTAGCCCGTGGAAACAATTTTAGAAACGGATGACGCAGTCAGGCCGGATTCGGCAAGCAACTCCTCATACACCTTGCTGCCCGCCGCCTCCGCGTTGTAACCGGTAAAAATAATTTTCGTCCCGAGAATTTTCCCGTCTTCGATAATGGCCGCTTTGGCCGTAATCGACCCGATATCAATGCCT
>CAYOPU010000011.1:0-27997 GCA_964405915.1 uncultured Smithella sp.
TGAATTCCACAGTCAGTGTTACGGACACCGAATCTGGAGAAAAGATGACCTATACGCTGGTGTTCCCATCCGCAGCCAATATTGCGGATCATAAACTTTCCATTTTGGCTCCGCTGGGAATGGCGCTTATCGGATACCGCAAAGGCGATACGATCGAATGGCCTGTCCCGTCCGGCATCAGGAAACTCAAGGTCACTGAAATCATCTATCAGCCTGAAGCGGCGGGCGATTACAGTTTATAAACCTTTTTCACAGAAGGTCGCCGGGCGTATTCAAAGATAGATCAATAAGGATCCATCGCAGGCTTATAAGCCGCTTTTTCAGGATTTGACCATGGATGAAATCAGTGTACTGACAACATTGACAGGAGGCTTCACAGTAGCCCTCGTTTTCGGCTATCTCGCCCATCGATTGAAGTTGTCTCCCATCATCGGCTATCTGCTGGCCGGAATTGTGATCGGGCCTTTCACGCCAGGCTTTGTCGCCGACCGCGCGAGTGCGGAGCAGTTCGCGGAGATCGGCGTCATCCTGTTGCTTTTCGGCATCGGATTGCGCTTTAACCTGCAAGAACTGATCGCCGTATGGCAACTGGCGCTGCCGGGCGCTCTGATCCAGAGCACCATCTCCACGGGCGCGCTGGCGGTGATTTTACATTGGATGGGCTGGGATTGGATATCCGGCATCATTCTGGGAATGGCGATCTCGGTTGCCAGTACGGTGGTCATGGCTCTTGTGCTGGCCGAGTGGCATGATCTCCACGCCAAAATCGGTCATATCGCCATAGGCTGGACGGTTGTCGAAGATATTCTCACGGTGGCCATGCTGCTCCTTCTGCCGATTATTTTCAGACCGGACCCAGCGGCTCAGCAAAGCGTCGGGATTGTGCTGGGACTGGCCGGGCTCAAAGTCGCGGGGCTGCTGGTGGTCGTGATTGTGCTGGGCAAGTGGGTCATTCCCTGGACGCTGGAGCGCATCGCCAAAACCCGCTCACGGGAGCTTTTTACGCTGGCGGTGCTGGTTCTCGCCATCGGGGTCGCCGTTGGCGCCGCTAAAATATTCGGGGTTTCGATGGCTCTTGGCGCATTTCTCGCCGGCCTGGCCGTCGGTCGTTCTGAATTTGCCGCCCGCGCGGCCAATGACGCGCTGCCCATGCGCGACGCGTTTGCCGTGCTCTTTTTTGTTTCGATCGGGATGCTGTTTAATCCCCGGAGCCTTGTTGAGGTTCCTCTGGTGATTGGGGCCGTGCTGCTTGTGGTCATTGTCATCAAACCGTTGGCCGCCACATTGACGGTGCGGATGCTCGGCCAGCCTCTTTCTACGGCCATTCCGGTCGGAGCGGCTTTTTCGCAGGTCGGCGAGTTCAGCTTTATTCTGGGCACCGTTGCGCTCAGTCTCGGGCTGATCAATGATGCGGGATGGAACGCCCTGGTAGCGGCGTCTATTCTCTCAATTGGACTGAACCCTTACATTTACCGCTTTGCGCGCAAGTTGTCGGCCGGAAAGATCGTCCAAAAGGTTCCCGTTGTTTCAAGTCAGCGCCCGGCAATAAACCCCAACCGTTGCATCCTGATCGGCTATGGCCCTGTAGGGAAGATTGTAAATCGCCTTCTTGCGGAACGCGGTGTTGAAATCACGGTGATCGATCTCAACCTCGATACGGTACGCAAACTAAACAAAATGGGCGCCCATGCGCTGTATGGGGATGTTTTGAGACCCGGGACCCTTGACGAAGCAGACATATCGACGGCCGGCAGCCTGATCCTGAGTGCGAATATTGACGATGCTGCCGAGGTCATCCGGCATGCACGCCACCTCAACCCGGATTTGCACGTCATTGCCCGTTGCGCGCATCTGCGTGATGCCCAGGCATTGCGTAACGCGGGGGCCAACGTGATTGCCGCCGGTGAGGCGGAAATTGGCGTTGCCCTGGCGGAAGTTGTGACGGCCGGCGACGAGAGGACGTGTAGTGTCGCCGCCGAGCATCGTGAATCCATTCGACGCAGTTTGTATGATACGCCAAAAGCGCCGCAAGTCATTGCCCAGTCAAGAAAATATAAAAGTTATCTGGGGAAATAGAAGCAATCGCACCAATGTTTTTCAAAAAGCAAAATATCCTTGGAACGGAAGATATCCATGAATAATCGTTTTATCATCCTTGTCGATTTATCGTCTGATTCGGAACACCTGCTGCAGTTTGCATATCATTGGAGCAAAGACATCGGCGCAGACATGCTCCTCGTTCATAACACCATCGTCATGTTGCCCGCCTTGACACCCTATGAGAGCAAGAAAAAACTCACCAAAATAGCAAATCGTGAAGCTCTTGATCGGTTAAGACGTTTAACGGAAACGGTTTTACCAAACGTGATGTCGGTCGGGTTTTTCGCTTCCGAAAAACCCCTGGTGCCCGAACTGCGGAAGTTTCTGCGGGGACCATGCGATAACCTTGTGTTTTTGGGTTTGAGCAAAAAGGGGTTATTAGAGAAACTCTTTATCGGAAGTGAGGCTGTCAAAGTCATTGACGGCATTGACAACCTGATTGTGGCCGTTCCCCTGAATCCTGAATGCTGTTCTCCGGAAACTATTCATGTCGCGGTTCAGAAGAACAATCCGCTCAATATCATTGCCTTCAATAAATTTTTAAATTTCCGTAAGGCCAGCATAAAAGACATCGTTTTCTTTTCCGTATTAGAACCCGGAGATGATTGGAATGATGCTGAAAAATATTTAAAAGACCTGACTGCTTTATACGCCGACCGATACGACGCCGCTTATGAAACGTATAAAGCCCAAAGCGTATTTCAGGATTTGACAAGAATCATTTTAAGTAAAAAGGATGATTTCATTGTTGTGCAAAGGGGTTCAAGACTGTTTCTGGATCAGATCTTCAGAAAATTTCTGATCAATGATCTTGTGTATGAAGGCAATATTCCATTGGTCATCCTGCCGTGAAAGACATGGGGAAAAACCTAAGTTACATCGTGAACAGGGAGGATGATTGATGAATCCGCTTGCTCTTTTAGAAGAGAATAAATTCATCTTGGCAAATCAGGAGGAAAACTGGCTCATGAATGCGCTTTCTGCGTCGTAAGTTCCAATCAGGATGAGTTCATCATCTTTGCCGATTTGAAGCGCCGGTTCCGGGTTAATGGACGTCTGGCCCTGATGCTGGATCGCGACGACAGTGCAACCGGTCTTTTCGCGAATGCCGGAAAGCGCCAGGGTTTTGCCGATCAGAGATCGGGGCGCCTGCAGATGAAAGAAATTCAATCCCTCGGCCAGCAGAAGCGTTTCTTCGTTCATGAGAAAATTAAAGATGGCGTCGGCGCCGAGCGATGCGTAAGACATGACAAAGTCGGCCCCGGCGCGGTGCAGGGTCGAAACATTGCGGTCTTCACTGGCGCGGCTCAGGATCTGCATATCCGGCCTGAGGCTTCTCAGGTACTTGGTGAGATAAATATTGGTGGCGTCGTCATGGGACGTGATCAAGGCGGCCGGCGCTTTTTCAAACCAGGCCTTTTCCAGCGTATGAATGTCCGCGGCATCACCGTAAACAAAGTGAGCGTCTTCTTCGCTTCGCTTTTTGGCTCTTTCAATGATGAGGTAGGGAACGTCCGTCTCCTGAAAACGCGCGGCTATCGCATGTCCGACACGCCCGCCGCCGACGATGATCACCGGATCACCGGCCACTTTGCAAATTTGATAGAAGGCATAAACGTCGTCGTAACTCGCCACTGAAGCTTCCGTGCCGGCAAAAACAAGAACGCTGGTGCGTTCAATGACGGTATCCGGTTTGGGAATAATAAATTTCCCGCGTTCCCAGATGCCCACCACCGCCAGGCCGAACGATTCACGAATCCCGCTTGCGGCCAGGGTTTTCCCGACGAGCGGTGTACCGATGGCCGGCGCCTGGGCAATGACGAGTTGCTCGTAACGGCCGATGACATTGGATTGGCAATCGCCTGCTATCGTCCATGCCGCAAGCGATCGACCCAAAAGATCATAAAGCTGCAACACGCGGGAGCTTCCCGCCAGTTCCAGAATGTCCACGGAATGAGGTGATTCGGACGTGGTGACGATCGGCAGGTGTTCGAAATCTTCCCGGAGCGTCAACGTAATATTGGTATTCATTTGATCGCTGTTGGTGGCGACAACCAGCGCGGCATTTTGGACGCGCAGCCGGACATAGGTTTTAGGATCGTCGATATTGCCGACGGCCACCCGGATATTTTTGTCATAGAGCTCCAAGGCATGCTGTAACTCATCCACGACGACGACATAATCCTTCTTGTAGTTAACGAGTTTCTCAATCAGGGCGGATGTGACCGGATCGTAGTGGGTGATGATCACATGGTTGCGTGTATCCACTGGCAGCTCGCGGGGAGCGCGGCTTCTGGCCTGCGCCTCCATCCAGGGCGCAAAAAAGAACTTGATGAAGACAAAGGGAAGAAGAATCAAAAGCAAAATCACACCGGAGAGTAGCACCAAAATAGAAAAAGCGCGTCCGATATCGCTGGTAAAAGTAATGTCGCCAAAACCCAGCGTGGACATAACCACCATCGTCCAGTAGAAACCGGTCAGCCAAGAATGTTTCTGACCTTCAAGGGCCATGAGGTAATGGAAAATAATGCTGTAGGCGGTGATCAACAAAGCGATGACCAACAGATACTTGACCAATAAACCAATATTGGCTTTGACAATTTTGCTTTCCGAGATGGTGCTGACGATTGCCGGTAAAAACTTCATGCCGCCCTGCCTCGTTCTAATTTTCAATAATATTTTTCAGCGCCCCTTCAATATCCGGATGTTGAAAATAAAATCCGGAATCCAGCAGACGCCGAGGGATTGCGCGCTGGCCTTTGAGCAGCACCGAGCCGAATTCTCCCAGAATGAGCTTAATCATGAAGCCCGGCGCGGGCAGGAACGACGGTCGATGCAACACCCGTCCGATGGCTTGCCCCAGCTCTTTATTGCGGACGGGATGGGGCGAGCAGAGGTTAATGGCGCCGGATATTTCTCGGTTCTGCAAAAGAAAACTGAATGCCGCAGCAAGGTCTTGTATGTGGACCCAGGAAAACCACTGCCGCCCGCTGCCTAAGGGGCCGCCCAGGAAAAATTTAAACAAAGGGATCATCTGCCCCAGCGCGCCGCCATTGGGACCAAGTACGATACCGAATCGTGTGATCACCACGCGAGCGCCTTTTTCTTTGGCCTGCCAGGCTTCTCTTTCCCAGTCTTCCGCAAGCTTCGCCAGAAAATCGTTGCCCGCCTGCGCCGACTCGGTCAGCTCTTCATCTTCATGAAACCCGTAATACCCGACGGCGGAGGTGCTGAAGAATGTGATGTGCTTTGAATCATCCGGCAGGGCTTCGACCAGATGTCGTGTCGTATCGATGCGGCTGGAAAGGAGAATCCTTTTTTGCTTGTCCGTCCAGCGGCTGAAGATGGAAGCCCCGGCCAGATTGATGATAACATCATGATGCCGAACGGCATCCTGCCAGGGTCCCTGAAGGGTCGGATTGCCGATGAGATAGGAAATTCCGGTCGATTGAGTTTCTGCGCCGGTAAGTGCCTGCGTGAGGATGGTGACGGTGTGTCCCTCTGAAATAAGCTTTCTTGCCAGATACGTTCCGACAAAACCGGTTCCGCCGGTCATGAAGATTTTCATGATGCTCGCCTTATCATTATTGTCCGTCGCCGATCAGCGGCAATACCTTGTCCAAATGAAAGTAAATCAGAAATCTGGAGCCGCTTTGGGATTTGCCTTCCACTTCGCGGGATTTCCGGCGGCGGATTTCCTCAATCAACGGGCTGTCTTTTTCTTCGCGCAGCTTGGTGATATAGAGTCTGCGGCCTTCATAGCGTCCCGCTTCTTTGAAAATGTAAACGGCATGAGGGTTCACTTGCAGATTGGCATGCGTCAGTTTATCGGCGGCAATGAACGCAACCGTTTCGTCATCGATAAAGTGCGGTCTTCCGTAGATAGCCGCATCAACCTTTCCACTTTGATCCGCCGTGGAAAAAACGCCAAAGCCATCGGCTTTATCAAAATATTCGCTGAGTTTCATTTTTCCCCCTTTGATGGTATGTAACTTTCAGGTAAGGTAAGGCATCAGGACTGAATTGTAAAGTGAAAGGATGACTGGAAAATGAAAAAAATCATCTTAATTTTTATAGGATTGATCGTCGGCTGTACGGGTATTCCGGATGGCGTAGGGCCGGTTGATCAATTCCAGGTGGAACGCTACCTGGGCAAGTGGTACGAAATCGCAAGGATGGATCATTCTTTTGAACGGGGACTGACCCGCGTGTCGGCTGAATACAGCATGAGGCCGGATGGCGGCGTCCGGGTGATCAATCGGGGATACCTGGAAACGGAAGGCAAATGGAAAGAAGCCGAGGGGCGGGCATATTTTGTAAAACGGTCTGATCAGGGATTTTTGAAAGTTTCCTTTTTCGGTCCGTTTTACGGGTCCTATATCATTCTCGACCTGGATAAACAAAATTACACATACGCGCTGGTGTGTGGCCCGAACAAATCCTATCTGTGGATTCTGGCCAGAAGCCCGCGTCTGCCCGTAGAGACAAAGAAGCTTCTGACAACCCGGGCGGCGGCGCTGGGTTTTGACACGGACAAATTGATCTACCCTCAGCACGACTGATGATTATATCTTTTCTCGTAAATCTTCCTGAAGATGCTCTTGCGAGAATGGGGATGGTGTTAGTCCCTGCTGATGGCCATAGCGGCAGGTTTCGCCAACCCTTCCCATTTGCAGAAACAACTTGACAGAATACACCGGATAAGGTTAGGATTTATCAAACTGGAATGATTCCGATATGAGAATAAATACCAAAGAAGACCTGATCGGGCAGTTAAAGGAAAACGGGTTCAAGATTACGCCGCAGCGCCTGGCGATTATCGACGCGCTGGTGGAGAATCGATACGAGCATCCCGGCGCGACTTTGATTTATGAGGCAGCGTGCAAAAAAGCCCGTCGTGTAAGCTTGTCCACGGTTTATGCGACACTTAAAGAGTTTTCCGAAAATGGTCTGATCCGACAACTGGAATTCGACCGTATGGAGAACCGTTATGATGTTGACCTTTTAGACCATGTGAATCTCATTTGCAAACGCTGTGGGAAAATTTTTGACTACGCCATTCCCGCATCGCTTGAACCCAGGGACATTGCCCGGAAATCGGGTTTTGTCGTAACCGACACCCGACTGGAGTTTCACGGGTATTGCCGGGATTGCCTGAAGCGACCCGGCTGAATTTGTTTTATGTGCCGTCTTACGGCACATAAAACAAATTGTGAAAGAAGGACGATGATCGGTTTTAGCTTAAATAAGAACCACTCTAGATTAATGAATAGAGCGACAGGCAAAAGGGATAAGCTTTTTTAACCAATCACTGAAAGAAGGGAGGCAATCAGATGACCGTAGAAAGCAAGTGTCCGGTAACGGGCAGGATGCAAAAATCCATTGCCGGCGGCGGTGCCTCCAACCGGGACTGGTGGCCGAATCAATTGAACCTGAGAATTCTGCACCAGCATACGCATAAAAGTAATCCGATGGGCAAAGCATTTGACTACGCCAAAGAATTCAAGAAGCTCGATCTCAAGGCCGTCAAGAAAGACCTCTACGCGCTGATGACCGATTCGCAGGACTGGTGGCCCGCCGACTGGGGACACTACGGAGGCCTCTTCATCCGGATGGCGTGGCACAGCGCCGGCACCTATCGCATGGGCGACGGCCGCGGGGGAGCGGGAACAGGCAATCAGCGACTGGCGCCGCTGAACAGCTGGCCCGACAATGTGAGCCTTGACAAGGCGCGCCGTCTGCTGTGGCCTATCAAGCAGAAATACGGCAAGAAAATTTCCTGGGCCGACCTGATGATTCTGGCCGGGAACTGCGCACTGGAATCGATGGGGTTCAAAACCTTCGGCTTTTGCGGCGGACGCGTGGACGTCTGGGAGCCGGAAGAGGATATCTATTGGGGTTCTGAGGATAAATGGCTTGGTGACAACCGATATTCGGGCGACCGCGATCTTGAAAATCCTCTCGCGGCCGTGCAGATGGGACTGATCTACGTCAACCCCGAGGGTCCGGACGGGAATCCCGACCCGGTCGCCTCCGGCCGTGATGTGCGTGAAACCTTCGCTCGCATGGCCATGAACGACGAAGAAACCGTTGCTCTGGTGGCGGGCGGTCATACGTTCGGTAAGTGCCATGGCGCGGGCCCCGCGACGCATGTGGGCCCCGAACCGGAAGCAGCCCCTATCGAACAGCAGGGGCTCGGCTGGAAAAGCAGCTACCAAAGCGGCAAAGGCCCCGACACGATTTCGAGCGGCATCGAAGGCGCATGGAAACCGAACCCGACGACCTGGGACATGGGCTATCTGAAAGTGCTCTTCAAATACGAGTGGGAATTGGTCAAAAGCCCGGCCGGCGCCAATCAGTGGCTGGCCAGGGATGTTGAAGCAGATGACATGGTGGCGGACGCGCACGACCCATCAAAAAAACGCCGCCCGATGATGACGACAGCGGACCTCTCGCTGCGCTACGACCCGATTTATGAACCGATCGCGCGGCGCTACCTGACCAATCCAAAGGAATTTGCCGACGCATTCGCACGGGCCTGGTTCAAGCTAACGCATCGTGACATGGGCCCACGCTCGCGCTATCTCGGGCCGGAAGTGCCGAAAGAAGTGCTGATCTGGCAGGACCCGATTCCTGCAGTTAACCACAAACTGATCAACAAATCCGATGCCTCCACCCTCAAGAGCAAAATCCTGGCTTCGGGTTTGTCCGTCTCGGATCTGGTTTCAGCCGCCTGGGCGTCGGCCTCCACGTTCCGCGGGTCCGACAAGCGCGGCGGGGCTAACGGCGCCCGCATTCGTCTGGCGCCTCAGAAGGACTGGGAAGTCAACGAACCAAAACGGCTGGCCAAAGTGCTCAAAACACTCACGCGTATCCAAAAAGCCTTCAACAAAGAAAACAAAGGCGACAAGAAGGCATCGCTGGCTGACCTGATCGTTCTGGGCGGCTGCGCGGGTGTCGAACAGGCAGCAAAGAACGCCGGTCACAAAATGACGGTTCCTTTCGCGCCGGGTCGCATGGACGCCTCACAAAAGCAGACCGATGCGGCTTCGTTTAGTGTACTCGAACCGAAAGCCGACGGATTCCGCAACTACCAGAAGACGAATTACACCGTATCGGCTGAGGAGTTGCTGGTGGACAAGGCGCAGCTTCTCACGTTGACGGCGCCGGAGATGACCGTGCTCATCGGTGGCCTGCGCGTGCTGGGCGCAAACTTCGGCGGCTCTCCTCATGGCGTTTTTACCTCACGACCGGAGACGCTCACCAATGACTTCTTCGTGAACCTGCTTGATATGGGCACCGAGTGGAAGGCGTCGTCACAAGACGCGGATGTGTATGAAGGGCGGGACCGCAAGACCGGCGAGCTCAAATGGACCGGCGCCCGCGTTGATTTGATTTTCGGGTCGAACTCGCAGCTTCGGGCTGCGGCGGAAGTTTATGCCTGTGCGGATTCGCAGGAAAAGTTCCTGCAGGACTTTGTGGAGGCCTGGAACAAGGTCATGAATCTCGACCGTTTCGACCTGGTGAGAGATTAAAAATTCAATAAAATGGAGGAAAAAATGATGTCGAAAACAGAAGATGCGTTGCAAGAGGCTTTTGCCGGAGAATCGCAGGCGAACCGCAAATATCTGGCCTTTGCGGCCAAGGCGGATCAGGAGGGATTTGCTCAGGCCGCCAAACTGTTCCGAGCGGCTGCGGAAGCGGAAACCGTTCACGCCCATGCGCATTTGCGGGCGATGAAGGGCATCCGTTCCACGAAGGAAAACCTTCAGGAAGCCATCGCCGGAGAAACACACGAGTTTAAAAGCATGTATCCGGGAATGATCGAATCGGCCAAAGCCGAAGGTCATAAAGAAGCGGAGCGGTCATTCAAGTTTGCCAACGAAGTGGAAAAAATTCATGCCGCCCTTTATCAGCAGGTACTCGACCATCTGGACGGTGCGAAAGAAGCCAACAGTTATTACGTTTGTCCGGTTTGCGGATACACCGTGGAAAAAGAAGCCCCGGAAACCTGCCCGGTTTGCGGCGCCAAAGGCAAGATGTTTAAAAAAGTTGATTAATCATACTAAAAAAGGAGGTTCCTCATGACCCAAAGAAACGAAGTCTATAAGTGCGACGTATGCGGGAATATCGTGGAAGTGCTTCACGAAGGAAAAGGCGGACTGGTCTGCTGCAATCAGCCCATGAAACTTTTGACGGAAAACACAACGGACGCCGCCAAAGAAAAGCATGTTCCGGTGATTGAAAAAGTGACGGGCGGCTTCAAGGTGAAAGTCGGCAGCGTCGCCCATCCGATGGAAGAAAAGCATTACATCGAATGGATCGAGGTGATTGCGGATGGCAAAGCCTATCGTCAGTATTTAGCGCCGGGCCAGGCGCCGGAAGCGTTTTTTCCCATCGAAGCATCCAGCATTACGGCAAGGGAATACTGTAACCTTCACGGTCTGTGGAAAGCGTAGGCAAAGACAGTCCATTATTGTAGAAAGGAGAACACATGGTCAAATTATACCGATGCACGATATGCGGCGATGCGTATATCGGCGCCACCCCCCCGGCAAACTGCCCTTTTTGCGGTGCGCACGTGGCGTATCTTGTGGAAGCCAAAGACGCAGTCGTAAACTTTGATGTGCCGCTGAGCGTGAAGGATCAGGCCAAAGCTGAACACGCGCTCAAGGTGGAAATCAGCAATTCCGCCTTTTACATGTGCGCCGCCGGTCAAACCGACGATCCTGAGGGAAAGATTCTTTTCAAGGCGTTGGGCAAAATTGAGGCGGAGCATGCGTCCATCTGGAGAAAAATTCTCAAGGTGGGATCCGTGCCGCCGGGAAACGACGCCTGCCACACAACGAATGCGGAAAACCTGAAAGAGTCCCACGAGCGGGAAACCCGGGCCATTGACTTCTACCGGAATTCAGCCGTCGAAGCGGATCATCCGAGACTCCGGCAGCTTTTTGAAGCGCTGGTGGAAATCGAAACGGATCACCTGCATTTGTCGGAAGCAAGACTGAAGTAAATCAAAACCGTGGCACCGGGAGGGAGACTTTCCCCCGGTGCACACCCGTCAATCTTCCTGACACACAATTCCGACACGTGCATTTTTGACCGGCCATCGCTACACGCATTCCTCAAGCGGAAAAGTAAACGCCCTTAATCCGGCGCGCGGATGCTCAACTTTCAGCCTCTGCGCCAGATCAATCAGGCGCCCGATTTCCTCATCCGGCACACCCAGCAAAAGGGTGTTGTTTCTGCCGGGCCAGTAATGCGTATCCAGCTTAGGTTCACTTTCCTCACCTTCGCCTGTCGCACCATGCATTTTTGTATAAGACTTATAACCGGCTTTTTTAAAGGCCTCCGTGATGCTTTCATCGGAGGCTTCGGCGTAGACAACAAAAAACATTTTCATAAAGGCACCTTTCCGGGCAGTGGTAAATCACTTTTCAACAAGTTGCTCTTTTCTTTTTTTCCGGTTCTTGAATTTTTCCTGCCAGTCATCAAATATATCGTAGGCGGACGGCACAACCACCAGGGTCAGCACCAGGGAAGTCAGCAAACCGCCGATCACCGCAATCCCCATCGGGGCGCGCGTTTCCGCACCTTCGCCAACACCCAGCGCAATGGGCAGCATCCCGAAAATCATGGCAAACGTTGTCATCAGAATGGGGCGCATTCTCACCGGTCCCGCCTGGAGGATTGCTTCCCGTCGCGTCATTCCTCTTCCCCGCAAAACGTTGGTATAATCCACCAGCAGAATCGCATTTTTCTTCACCAGCCCCATCAGGAGAATCAGACCGATAATACTGAAGATGCTCAGCGTCTTGCCGGTAATAAACAGCGCGCCAAACGCGCCGATAAAAGACAGCGGCATGGACAGCAGAACGGTAACGGGATGAATGAAGCTTTCAAATTGCGATGCCAGAATCATGTACGCCATGATAATTCCCAAAAGCAGCGCAAAAAGAAGGTATCCAAAAGATTCCTGCATGACTTCCGCCATACCCTGATATTTAGGCACGTAATCCGCGGGTAATATTCTGGCGGCAATGGCATCCAGTTCTTCCTGCGCCTGCCCCAGGGGCTTTCCTTCCAGAGAAGCAAATACGGTAATGGCCCGTTGCCGGTCCACACGATTAATGACGCTGGGTCCTGTTCCCTCTTCAATCCTGACGACATTGGACAGCTCCACCAGTTTACCGTCGCGGGCTCTCACATAAATGCGTTCCAGCCCCCCTTTGCTGTCGCGATCTTCAGGATTCAGGCGAACCCGTATGTCATAGCGTTTTCCCTTGAGCTCATCTTTATACCGGGCAATATCCAGCTCTCCGCTGATCAGCAGGTTAATCGCTTCAGCCACCGTGGCCACATCGACGCCGAGATCCGCCGCGCGGTCACGATCAATATACACTTTAAATTCCGGTTTGCCGACTTCCAGCGAGGTATCCACATCCACAATGCCCGGCAGTTTGGAAAATTCCGCCGTGATCTGCTTTGCGTATTGTTTCAGAGCGGACAAGTCCTGTCCGCGAATACTGTATTGAATCGGCACATTCCTGATGCCGCCGCCGACAATGGAAATATCTTCCGCGGATACTTTCAACCCCGGAATTTGCCGCAATTTCTTCCGCGCTATTTTCTTGATATCTTCCTGGCTGTATTGACGTTCCGCTTTCGGCGTCAGGTTGATCATTATATTGGCGCGATTGGCATAACCCTGGTATCCCTGAACATAAAAGACGGACTTAACTCCCGGAATTTCCTGAATCATGGCCTCCGTTTTGCTAAAATATTTTTCGATCTGATCCACCGAATAATCAATCGGCGCTTCCATCCGCACCAGGAAGACGCCCTGATCTTCGGACGGCGTAAATTCCTTGCCGATAAACTTCGTCAGCACGAGGCTAAAAATAAAAATAACCAAGGCACCCGCCAGCACGGTTTTTCGATAGCCTAGGGTAAACGCCAGAACACGACGGTAAAAGACTTCCAGCTTTTCATAATAATGCTCAAACTGATCGCCGATGGATGTCCAGATGCGTTTTTCGCCGGTCCCGCCGCCGCTTCCGCCTGTGGCCAGCGGGTTGGGCATGGATTTTTTATGAGCTTTGAGAAAAATCGACGCCATCATCGGCGTCAGCGTAAAGGAAACCAGCAGGGAGACCAGAACGGCGAAAACAATCGTCAAAGCAAACTGAAGAAAAAAACGACCGATAATGCCTTTCATGAAGGCAACAGGCAGGAAGATCGCCACGATCGCCAGCGTCGTCGCCATGACCGCCAGACCGATTTCCGATGTGGCAAAGGTTGCCGCCTCGCGCGGTTCCATGCCCTCTTCCACATGCCGGTAGATGTTTTCAATGACGATAATGGCATCATCAATGAGCAGGCCCACTGAGAGCGATAGCGCCAGCATCGTCATATTGTTAAAGGTAAAGCCAAAAGCGTTGATGAGCGCAAAGGTCGAGATGACGGAAACAGGCAGGGCCACCGCACTGATGAGTGTCGTGCGCACATTCTTAAGAAAAATAAAAACGGCCAGAATGGCAAAAAGACTGCCGATAATTAAATGGAATTGAACTTCATTGATCGAACGCACAATAAAAAGCGACGAATCTACACCGGTATTGATTTTCAGTCCGGGAGGCAGTGTTTTGTTGATTCTTTCCACCTCTTTTTTGACACGATTGGCCACCTCGACCGTGTTGGTTCCGGATTGCTTCTGGATCGCCATGCCAACCGCCGGAACGCGATTGAAACGCGATACGGAGCGTTTTTCTTCCATACCGTCTTCCGCCCGGCCGATATCCCGAACACGCACCGGCGCGCCTTTATAGTAACTGATGATCAGGTCATTGAAATCGGGAATATTAGCAAACTCTCCTTTAATCCGGACGGTATATTCCTTGGTTTTCGTTTCAATCCGGCCGCCCGGCAGCTCAATATTTTCACGTTTCAGCGCCAACACCACATCGCCCGGAGAGACCTGATAGGCCTGCATTTTTGCGGCAGAAAGCCAGATGCGCACCTGCCGGAGACGCAGCCCATAGAAAATGACATCGCCGACGCCATTGATGCGCTGCAATTGTTCTTTAATGACTTCATCGGCATACGTGGAAAGATCTCGCACAGACCGGTTCCCGGAAAGATTCAGAAACAAAATCGGCATGGAGTCGGGATCCACTTTCGCAATCCTGGGCTCATCAATATCGGCAGGCAATTTATTGCGAATCCCGGATATTTTTTCGCGCACGTCCTGCACGGCCTCATCAATGTCGCGTTCCAGAACAAATTCAATCGTCGTCCGGGAAACGCTTTCCGTGCTGGTGGAGGTGATCACCTTGACGCCGTTGATGGTATTGACGGCGCCTTCGATGCGCTCGGTGACGTCCACATCCATGACATCGGGACTTGCCCCCATAAGCCGGGTGGTAACCGTAACAATGGGAAAGTCGATTTTGGGAAAAAGATCAACGCCGATCGACGGATAACTGACGATACCCAGCACGACGAGGGCCATAATGACCATCGTGGCAAATACGGGTCGTTTGACGGAGGTATCAGCGAGCCACATGGACCTTCACCCCTTCCGACAAATTGTTCTGACCGACCACCACAACCTGTTCTTTTTCTTTCAGGCCATCGACAACTTCCACATACTCTCCGTGCTTGCTGCCTGTTTGAATAATTCGTTCCTGCGCTTTATCGCCGGTGATTACAAAAATACGAACCGTGGATGCGTCATACAGCAGCGCCGTAACGGGCGCTACAACAGCATCACGGGGCGCCTGCGTGTAAATCTGAACGCGGGCAAAATATCCCGGTTTCAACTTGTCATCGGCATTCGGAACAAGGGCTTCCGCCTGCAGCGTCCGGGTGCGCTCTTCCATATTCGGATAAAGTAAACTGACTTTGCCCCTAAAGGTTTTATCGGAAAAAGCATCAACGGTAAATACAACCTCCTGCCCGATTTTCAAGGCCGCGACATCTTTTTCCCGTATGGTAAAATTAAGCTTCAGCGGATTAATTTTAATCAACTGCAAAAGCGGCGTTCCATTGCGGACAAAATCTCCAACAGATACTTTTTTTTCCTTAACTGAACCATAAAGCGGCGAATAGATTTTTGTCCGGGAAAGCCGCTCCCGCGAGATCGCCAGGGTCGCTCTTACCCTGTCCAGTTCCGCTTCCGCCAGCGTTACTCTTGTCGATACGTCATCAAACTGCTGTTTGGTAATGAGTTCTTCCTGATACAAGGTTTCTTTTCTCTTGTATTCCGCCCGGGCATTGGCCAAAGAAGCCTGGGTCTGTTTCAGGGCGGCATCCGATCGCTTCCAGTCCAGCAGATAATCCGTTGCATTAATTTCAGCCAGAAGGGCACCGACACCGACGTGCGTCCCCGCATCGACATAAATTTTCTTAACAATCCCGTCCACTTCCGCGCTGACCATGACTTCCTCATCGGCCTTCAGGGTTCCGGTTGTTTCCAGATAGGGTTGAACGGTTTTTCTTTCCGCGGACCAGACACGTACATTCACCAGCCGCTCCGGTTCCGCCTTCTTTTCCTTTATAAAAATACCGGTGATTTTCTGCTTAAAAGTTTTCTCCTGGCTCCCATCTCCCGCCTGCTTCTCTGCGCTGCATGAAATCAGAACAAAACTGATCAACGCGATTGTCAAAATTACAGCCGGAGCCTTGATAGCATCCTGCCTTGACATACTTTTTTCCCCGGCACAAACCGGCGCCTTGTCCATCATATGATCATCCCCTTCCCGGATCTCTTCCATCAAGTCATCGTCTCTTTTTATTTTGGTAAGGCAATAAACTCCAACAGCGTACCGCTTGCTCTTCTGACCTTCAAATGCGCCAGCTGATAGCCGTATAAAGCTTCCGCCGCGTTCCTTTCCGATGATAAAAGCAGGGCGTTGGCGTCCATGACATCCAGACTCGTCGCCAGACCGTTGTCGTACTGCCTTAAGACGGCATGGTAGTTATCCTCGGCAAATACGAGTTGATCTTCCAGAAATTTCAGTGTGCCTTTTTGTGTTTCCAGATCCAGGTAAGCCCCCTGCAATTCAATATCAACATTTTTTTTCAAATCGTCATACGCCAGGCGCGCCTGCCGCTCTTTGGCCCTGGCTTCCTTGAGTTCAGCGATTCTCAGGCCGCCTTCAAAAAAAGGAAAATTCAGGGACACACCGGCCAGAACACTTTCACGCAGGAGGCTTGCGGTTGTGGGATTCTGATCCGCCCCGTTATACACGGCAAACAATCCCACATTAGGCCAGAAAGCGCCTCTGGCGTATTTCACCTGCTCGCCAGCCATCTGCGTCTGCATCTCGTAGCTTTTGAGATCGGCTCTGGAAACAATGGCCGTCCGGCGTATATTTTCAAAGGGATCAACATCCGCGGAAGGAGTTTCTTCCGCTTTTAAACGGAAAGTCTCCTCAACCCCCGTGATGCGAACCAGGGCGGCGCGGCTCAACGTGAGAGCGTTCGTCGCCCGGAGATAATCCGCGCGGGCGCCGGATAATTCGCCGTCCGCCCGCAGCAATGCCGTTTTCGTCAGTTCGCCGACTTTCACCCTCTTGGCCACGGAATGACGGTATTGCGTCAGCCTTTCCACATTGGCCGCCGCGATTTCAAGTCCTTTTCTCGCCTTGAGCACATCATAATACGAAGACGCCACCGCCAGGATAAAATCCGATTTTGCGGTCGTGAGATCAAATTCACTCTTCGTAATCGACTGCCCGGCCATTTTCAAAGCATCCAGTTCGCGCGCGCTCATAGAAAAGGCCTGATCCGCGCGGACGCCCCACGTCCCTGATTCTTCCGGCTGAATCAGGATACCGGAAACGCTGTACTTGTCTTCGGAAAAACGATTGTAGGTGCCGTAAGCCGTTACTCTGGGCATTAAAACCGCCCAGGCCTTCTTCCTAGTCATCTGCGAGATATAGAGATTTTCCTCGGCAAATTTAATTTTTTCGGAATTTTTCAGCGCCTGCTGATACAGATCTTTCAATGCATATTCCTGCGCCAGCCCGTCAGATGCGGACATCAGGGCAACGGCAAACAGAACCATCAGACATAAACAACCTTGCTTCATTCTCAAAAATCCTTTCCTGGGCACAAAAGATTTTGATGATCGCTTGATGACGGCAATCATCAGCAACCATACTCACCGGGCTTTCATGATCACGGTTTGGGCCTCATCTTTGCAATCATGCAATAAAACAAACCCTCAATCTTCACAATAATCTTTTTTGATCACCTTTACCCGTCTGAAGATATTACGCCAGCGCCTGTTCCAGGGCCGCCCTCATCTGCGTCAATTGCCCGCGGTCCAGATCCAGCGAAACTTTGCCGCCGCCGGGATGAGCAAAGACAAGGGTTGCGCCTGTTTCAGTTTTCTCTACCTGCCACTTTGTCCCCAAGGGAAACTTAACGTTTTCAGACAACCAGTCGTCGGGCGTGAATTCCGCGATTTGAATCAGCACACCGAAAGCATGACGGGGATGAATGAATATTTCCTTCCAAATGCCTCCCGGATATTCATTGTGGCCGAAAAACGGAATGCCGTGCGCTTCCAGATGGCTCATGGCCTTGCGGATATCAGGCGTCTGAAGGGTGATATGGTGAACGCCTGCTTCCCGGGAGGAAAGAAATCCATCCAGAAAACTGCCCGGCGCCGTGGGCGAAATGATCTCCAGCCGGGATAAGTCACCCAGCGAAAAGAGTTTCCAGAAAAATTTTGTTGCGGGATCGGCAGCGCTGGTCCCTGCGACGGCCCCGAGAATGTCCCGGAAAAAATGTTCGGCCTTTTTCTGGTCTTTTACCGCAATGGATACATGGTCAATACGCGAAATCATTTTTCCCCCTTTAACGGATTCATATTGTCCATTTGTTTGAATATTTCAACAAAGGGGCCGTCTTCACGCCAGGCATGGCAGGTGTTGGTGAGATACTTCACGACCAGCTTTGCCTGATGGGCGTCAACGCCGGACGGCTCCCTTGACTGGTAGGTCGCAACGCCCTGGAAAACAGCCGGGGTAATGGCCTGAAGGAGTTCCAGTAAATGGGTGCAGCCGTTGCGGCCCCCGGCGAGTTTTTTTACTTTTTCGGTAAACCCTCGCGTAATGGTCAGGCCTTTGATGGGAGCAAGACACGCCTCCGTTTCCCGGCAGAATTCCCTTGGAACAGCGAGCAAACCAACATCAAGATCCTCAATAACAAACGTGGAACAGTTGATCAGCAGGCGCAGGCGCATCTGATGAATGGCGCCGCGCGGAAACGGTTCACCGGTCAGCAGACGCGTGTCCTGAAAGCGATCATCTTTGAGATAACCTTCCACGACGATTCTCTGTTCAGCATATTCGTACGTCGATACTTCTATGCTGCGCGAATGTATTTTTTCGCCTTTTGATTTCCAGACGCTCTGCATTTGACTCTCCTGACAAAAGGAATCATCCTTGTGTAAATAATTTTCATTCTTCCCTGATAACGCTATTGGTCAGAACGCCGATTTTTTCAATCTCGACGCTGATGACGTCACCGGCGCGAAGAAACAGCGGCGGCTGGCGGGTAAATCCGATCCCTTCCGGCGTGCCTGTTAAGATCACCGTTCCCGGCAGCAATGTCATCGACCGGCTCAGGTTGCTGATGATCGCCGGAATATTGAAAATCATCTCCGCTGTTCTGGCATCCTGCACAATCCGCCCGTTCAGGATGGCACGGATGGCCAGATCGTTTGGATCGGCCACATCATCTTTGGTGACGATCCACGGCCCCAGCGGACAGAAGGTGTCAAAACTTTTTCCCCTGGCCCACTGCCCTTTTTGATTGGCGTCAAACTGCCAATCCCGCGCACTGACATCATTGGCGCAAGTATAACCGAAAACATAATCCATGGCTTCGTGAGGCTGGATATTTTTCGCCTGCCTGCCGATGACGACGGCCAGTTCCGCTTCATAATCCACGCAATCAGGACCGGCGGCGGGCAGGATAACGGAACCGTCCTGCCCAACAACACTGCTGGTCGTCTTGATAAACAGAACCGGCTGGGAAGGAACGGACATCGCCGTCTCTTCCCCGTGCTTTTGGTAATTGATACCCAACGCGAGAATGTTGATCGGAACAATGGGGGAAAGCAATTGTCCGATCTTTTCTTCCCGCGAGGTGATTTTATAAGATTCAAAAAGATCACCTTCAATGATTTTTGCCGCATTCGGACGATCTGTCGCACAGGCTCCGGTGAAGACTTCTTTGTTTTCGGATAAAAAACGGATAATTTTCATATCACCACGACTCCCGGCTGAGAATTTCATTTTTTCATCAAAAGGGTTGAGGGTTTCTACCACGACCGTCCCGTGAATTCAACTTTTAGTCATCAGGATAATAGGCCTTGTCATAGCGGCGGTTTTTCCTGTATAAAAACCATGAGGTGTTTGTTTATGACGGATATGATCGATTATATCAGTACTTGGTCAGTTCTCAAATGGGTGGCTCTCGTCCTGATTGCGGGGTTTATCGGCCAGTTCGGCCGAATGATGGCTGAAGCCATTATCGCCAGGGTGCGCAGCCGCCGGGCAAAACAAGCTTCCTTGCCGGATCAGGCAATGCCGCCGGAAACGTTGTCCATACCGCCTGCCGATGTTCCTGCAACAGAGTTACCCGAAAGACCGGCTGCGCCTGCGGACATTCCCGATAAAAAAATGCTCAAGGCCATGGCAAAAGCCAGGAAGAAAGAAGCGAAAAAGAAGTGATCCTAATCTCCTGCCTTTGGCGGGACAGGCGGCTCGTCAGCAAGCCCCCCTTTTTCTAAAGGGGGGATGGGCGGATTTTTTTTGCTGCCCTCGTAAAGCTCGTATTCCAGCAGACGGCATTCAATTTCGCCGTTGTAAAAGGTCAGCCGGCGTTTGGTGCGCAACCCCACTTTTTTAATCATGTCCAGATTGCCGGTGAAAATATAGCCGCGATAACCCCGGCTGATGCTTTTGAACCAATCGCCGCAACCCTCGTAAAGTGCTTCCAGGCGTTGCAGGGTGCTTGGGTTGCCGCTTTTATGGGCAATGTCGGCGGCCTTGCGGAGAATAACTTTCTGTCCCGGTGCGATTTCTTTCCTGCGTGCGGGATGAAGCGTTTTAATTTTTAAAGGTTCCATACGCTCGCCATACGGCGGATTCATGACAATGATGCCGCCGCCTCCCGGTATCGGCGTCTTTTCAAAAGAGCAGGTGGCAAATTCGATCAGATGGTCAACGCCCGCCGTTTTCGCGTTTTGGATTGCCGCCTGCACGGCTGCCGGATCGATATCCGTGGCGAGAATTTTCGACGATAATTGTCTGTAGGCTGCGTTGCGGGCTTTTTTGCGCAACTCCTGCCAGTGTTCATAAGGAAAATCTTTGATATACATAAAAGCGTAATTATTGCGCCCCAGTCCCGGCGCACGATTGAGCGCGATCAGCGCCGCCTCGATGGCCAGTGTGCCGCTGCCGCACATCGGATTGACAAAGGGTGTCCTGCCGTGCCATCCCGTTGACAGAATCAACGCCGCCGCCAGCGTTTCCTGCATCGGCGCGGCCAGCGGAATCTTGCGATATCCCCGCAACGACAGGCGGTCCCCGGAAGTATCGATATAAACCATCGCCTGATCGTTGCGCCAGTAAACGTGAATAACAGCCTTATCTTTTTGTGGTCCGGAATCCGGGCGGATGCCACTCTTTTCCCGAATTCTGTCAACAATGGCATCCTTGGCTTTGAGATTGGCAAATCGCGAATCCGTGATCTGCGGATTATCAACCACAGACGTGACACAGACGTAGGCATTAGGCCCTGCATCATGTAGAAGCGTCTCCCAGGGGATGGCATTGATCCGTTCATAAAGAGCGCCGGGCGAGATGACCTTGAAGATTTGCAGTTGATACAGGACGCGCTGGGCCGTGCGCAAATGAAGATTGAGTGTCATAGTGTCCGCAAGTGTACCTTCTGTAGAAATGGCTGTGTCGATTTCATGCAGGACCGGAAACCCCAGGGCTTCGATTTCCGCCTTCAAATAAGAAGCAACCCCTTTCGGACAGGTCACCAGTATTCTGTTTTTCTTTTGCCAGATAGACATGACTATTATCTAACACACCCTGCGTGACTTCGCAATCTTCATGAAACTGGAAATGGCCCTGAACGGATTCTCAAAATATGACCTGAATTTTGCACACGCTAGAGCAGTGAGCGACCCGCCCTGCTGGTTGCCATGACTGGGACCCTATGGTATCGATATCAATGGCGATGCGGCTGTAGTTGATTCCAGATCGACGATGCTTCTTTTGTCGCGACAGATGTTCCGATCCTGGGCATCCTCATCATGTTTTCCCCAGGATCAGAGGCATCGCTTGCATTGTGCGATAGTGTTGCAGATTCTGCAGGGCGGAATCACCGCTGTAGTGAAGACGTCACAAACGGCGGCAGGGGGCATTGGAGGGCCAGCGCGACAACACGCAGGAGCTCGCCTTCTGCAAACGTGATCGTTTTATCCGCGAAGGCGCAGTGCGCGCAGGCGTCGATAACCGATTCCTTGATTTTGAAGGATGCGTCGGTCATGTCCGTAAGGGCCCTGTGCACTTTGGCATAAGAATCTTTTTCCTCAAAAGCAAAGACGGGTTTCCGGACGGCCAATGCCGGGATTCTCGCCAGGCCCGCTTCAAATGCTTTTTGCGCTTTTTCCCGGTCGTCCGCATGTCCGGCGCAGGCCAGTGCGGAAAGCAGCGTTACAATATCCAAGCCCACCTGACCATAGGAAAATTTTGTGATGGTGCGAAACAGATCTTCGGATGGGTTTAAATATTTTTCCAGAATCCATTGCACGGACAACTCCAGCAGACTCACTTTACCGTCGGCGTTGATCAGCGAATGTGTCATCAGTAGAAAATTTCTTTTTTCCATGCCGGTCATGCCCGACAAAAACGGCATGGACAGTTCCAGCAGAGGCAGTTTGAAATTGTTGGACAGCCCGGATAACTGCGCGTTCAATTGAAAAACCATATCGGTATTTCCCTGCAAAACCAGCGTCCTGCCCAGCGCATCCATCTGTTGCTTACGCAGGGACTCCTCGTTGCCGATGAGCAGCGCGAAGACGACAGCGGCGGCGCCTTGCGGTGTTTTTGCGGTCTCGCGGATATCTTCCGGGATAGCAGTCAAAATAGCCCGGCTCTGTGCAAGATGATCGGAAGAAGCGCTGCCAACGACGGCTGTCACACCGCCGGCCAGTAACGACGAAAGCGTCACGACGGGCCGGTGGTAGCGATCAGTGCCCCCGAACGACTCTGAATACATCGGTTTGAGTGCCTGCGATCCGTTTTTGATTTTTGGAAATTTGCCGTCAAAAGAAGGATCCAGAAGACGAATGCGCGTCACCAGCGGCGGATGCGTGTCCAGAAAGGAAACCCACACAACGGGATGGCTTTCGCTGAAGAATAAATGGCTGGCCTGCCGCGCTTCCGCGGACCGGATGCACGAACCGAAAACTGATCCGCCGATTTTTTTCAGCGCGCCGGCCAACCCCAGCGGATTGCGGGTGAATTGAACGGCGGAGGCGTCCGCCAGAAACTCCTGCTGCCTCGATATGGAACATTGCATCAACCGGCCGATAAACGATCCCAGATAACCGATGATCACCAGACAAATTCCCGCCGCTATGGCCGGCAAACCGACCCGCAGGGAAATTCTGCCGCCGGAAAGGAATTTCTGACCGGCAATCCCCAGAAAGAGAATGCCGAAAAGAATGCCGATGACCTGCACGTTCAGGCGCATGTCGCCGTTGAGGATATGGCTGAATTCGTGGGCAATGACGCCCTGCAATTCGTCGCGGTTCAATTGATTCAGCGCGCCCCTGGTGACGGTCACTGCCGCGTCGTTGAATTCCAGTCCGGCGGCAAACGCATTGATATTATATTCCAAATCCAGAACAAAAACCTGCGGCACAGGGATGCCGGAGGCTATGGCCATTTCTTCCACCACGTTCATCAAGCGGCGTTCCGCCTGATCCGCTGTTTTTCCTTCAATGCGGCGGGCGCCCAGCATTTCCGCCACGGCGGCGCCGCCTTTCTGCAGGGTGTTCATCTTGTACAGGCTGGCGCCAAGAATGATCACGACGATGGCCATGGACATAAAAATAAAAAACGCCGGATCAAAAAACGTAAACGTGGAAAGTCTCTGATGGTAACTGGATGCTTCGCCGTCGTTAAATGAGGTGTAAGCATGCGTACTGATATATAAATACCAGGCAAAACGAATCGCCATGGTGGTGACAAAAACAATCACCGATACCGCAACAACAAACAGGATCATCTGATTCCGGCAGCTTTTGCGCGCCCGGGCCTGTCTGGCAAAAAAATTAGTCGAACGATTGGCGGTCATGGCAAATAATCAAATATATCAGTCCGGAAAATTTCCCTTGCTCACTTTAGAACACGGGGCCTTGTCACCCGGATGAATGGCTGCAACCCCTTGTTCCCGGACCTGTTTCCAGGAAAGGGTGATATTATTGTCAGGTAAAAGACACTTTCGGAACTGTCCGTTCCTCGGCTTTTTCCAAGGCTTCCAGTAAAGCGGCCGTTTTAAAATCAAAGGTTGACGAAATGATATTGTTGGGGAACTGCTCCCGGTTGGTATTATAATCGGTAACGGCGTCGTTATAAGCCTGCCGCGCGAAACTGATCTTATTCTCCGTGGAGGTCAGTTCTTCTGTCAGATCGCTGATGGTTTTATTGGCCTTTAAGTCGGGGTAGGACTCCACAACCGCCAGCAGTTTGGAAAGCATGCCGGAAAGCGCGCCTTCCGCCTGGCCCAGACCCGTCATGGCCGCTGCACTGCCGGGAGACGCCGCCGCAACTTTGCTGGCGTCAAAAGCCGTGTTGCGGGCTTTGATGACGGCCTCCAGCGTTCCCCGTTCATGCGCCAGGTAACCTTTAGCCGCTTCCACCAGGTTGGGAATCAGATCATAGCGGCGCTTCAACTGAATATCAATTTGCGTGTAGGCGTTCATGTAAAGATTGCGCAACGCAATCAGGTTATTGTAAATCCCGACAAAATAAAAAGCGACGGCGGCAATAATAACGACCAGAACGATCAATGGAACCATTTTACCCTCCTTTTTCTCCGGCGCCGGAAAGCGCGGGCCTGATGAATTTCTATGCTATCGATTCAGCTTTTGCTCTTTTGGATATCGCCTGAGATCACCAGATTATCCCGGTGAATCACTTCATCATAGTCTTTATGCCCCAGAACGTGAGCAATTTGGGATGTTTTCATGCCCAAAATTTTTCGGATGGCAAAGGAATCAAAGTTGACCAGGCCCTTGGCCAGCAGAGTTCCAGCACTGTCCACGCAGGTCACGGGATCGCCCGCGGTAAACTCTCCTTCTACGGCTGTAATGCCGGATGGCAGCAGGCTTTTGCCTTTGTCCAGCAAGGCCTTCTTCGCGCCGTCATCAATGATCAATCGACCGCGGGGGCGCAACGTAAAAGCGATCCAGTATTTTTTACTCGTGAGGCGGGCGGTTTGCGGAAGAAACAGGGTACCAATGTCACAGCCTGCCATAATATCCGAAAGAACATTTTTTCTTTTACCCGGCGCGATGATGCAGGGGATGCCGATGGAGGTAACCTTTTTGGCGGCGAGAATCTTGCTTTTCATGCCGCCTGTGCCAACGGACGACGTTTCTTCCGTGGCTCCCGCCTCGATAGCGTCTGTAATCTCGCGGACGAGCGGGATACGTTTTGCCTTCTTGAATTGCGACGGATTACAGTCGTAAAGGCCGTCCGTTGCCGTCAGGTTGATCAACAAATCCGCCTCGATAATATTGGCAATCATCGCGGCCAGATTATCGTTGTCACCAAATTTGATTTCATCGACGGCGACGGAGTCATTCTCGTTGATAATCGGCGTCACATGCCATTCCATCAACTTGGTAAGCGTGTTGCGAATGTTAAGGTACCGCTGCCGGTCGGTCAGATCAGAGAGCGTGAGCAGAATCTGGGCGACATAAAGATTGTTTTTTTCAAACGCTTTGGAATAGATGCGCATGAGCCTGCCCTGCCCGATGGCCGCCGCCGCCTGTTTTTCGGGAATGCTTTTGAGCTTGCCCGTGATGTTCAGACGATGCTTGCCCGAGGCGATGGCTCCGGAGGTGACCAGGATAATTGAGAAGCCCCGGCGCGTCAGATCGCACATTTCCTGTGCCAGAGAATCGATGATTTTCAGATCCAGTCCGTCGGCGCCGGTGAGCACGGCAGAACCGATTTTAATAAGGATTTTTTTTGCGGATGCCAGCGTTTCCAGACGAATATTATTCATAGCTCACAAGGTTTCAGTATTGCTTAAGAGGGTCACGATCTTTCTTAAAATGTCCTGTAATCCTTCACCGGTTACTGCGGAAAACGGATGCAGTATTATCCCTTTTTTCGAAAATTGCGCAACAGATTTTTTGACTTTATCCCGCACCTGGGGCAGATCAATTTTGTTGAGGCAGACTAGCTGGGCCTTTTCCAGCAACTGCGGATTATAGAGTTTCAGCTCCTTGCTGATGGCGGCGTAATTTTTCCAGGCATTCGTATGCGGTTCTTCGGAAATGTCGATCAGATGCAGCAACACGGATGTCCGCTCCACATGACGAAGAAACTGAATCCCCATGCCTGAACCGTCATGCGCCCCGGCAATCAGGCCGGGAATGTCCGCCACGACGAAGCTTGGACTGTCTCCGACTTTGACCACGCCCAGATGCGGCGTGAGGGTCGTGAAGGGATAATCAGCGATTTTCGGACGGGCCTCTGAAACACGCGAAATAAAAGTTGATTTCCCGGCGTTGGGAAAACCGACCAGCCCCACGTCCGCCAATAATTTGAGCTCCATCCTGAGCCAGCGTTCCTCGCCGTCCATACCTTCCTGAGCAAAGCGCGGCGTCTGGTGGGTGGAGGTCTTGAAATGAGCGTTGCCTTTGCCGCCGATGCCGCCTTTGGCCACAATAAAGGTCTGCCCCAGGCAAGCGAGATCAGCCAGAATCTCGCCGGTTTCGAAATCTTTCACCACGGTTCCGGGCGGAACAATGACTTCCAGATCCTCCGCGCTGCGGCCGGTGCGGTTGTTGCCGGAACCGTGTCCGCCGTTTTTAGCCATCTGATGCTGCTGGTATTTTAAATCCAGCAGCGTATGATGGCTTTTATCCGCGCGAAAGATCACATCGCCGCCCTTGCCGCCGTCGCCGCCGTCGGGACCGCCTTTAGGAATAAATTTTTCGCGCCGGAAACTCACGCAACCCGCGCCTCCATGTCCGCCCCTCACAAATATTTTTGCTTCGTCAACAAACTTCATAAAGTTATCTAAAATAAAAAGGCGCTTGAAATTAAGCGCCTTTAAAATCTCCAGTCCAGTATCCGCATCCGCTTTTTCTATGTGGCGTAAACGCTGACCTTTTTCCGTGTTTTATCCAGTCTTTCATATTTTACAACGCCATTGATGAGTGCGAAAAGCGTGAAATCCTTTCCTAAACCGACATTGGTGCCCGGATGAATTTTGGTGCCTACCTGCCGCACGATAATGGATCCCGCGTGAATTTGTTCACCGCCATATACTTTGACGCCGCGTCGTTGCGAATTGGAATCTCTACCGTTACGGGAGCTTCCCTGACCTTTTTTATGTGCCATGATATCCTCCGGCTATATCGAAATCTTATTTATTTTCATGCTGGTTAAGTCCTGACGATGGCCGGTCTTCTTGCGATATCCCTTGCGTTTCTTCATTTTACCGATGATCAGCTTCGGGCCTTTGGTCTGGGCGACAACTTCGCCTGTGACTTTGGCGCCTTCCACAAACGGCTTGCCGATTTTCACGGTGTTATCATCAGATACCATCAGAACTTCATTAAAAACAACCTCGGTTCCTTTATCACCAGCCAGTTTTTCGATGAATACAACATCTCCCTCGCTGACCTTGTGTTGTTTTGCCCCTGTTTTTATGATTGCGTACATATACTTATCCTTCGTTAACGTTAAGATTGAGACTTATAGACAAATTACGCATTTTTGTCAATAGAATTTAGCCGTCTTGTAAATATTTTCCTGAGACGTCCTGAAGTATTGATAAGGGATTGACATTACTTTGATTATTTCATTAATATCCCTTTCGGGAAGCGAAGGCTTCCTCCGGCCTCAAACAAGCGCCTGTTGGATAGACTCGCCATCGCATTAAAAAAAGAGGGAGCGGATGCATGAAACAAAGTATTTTATGTTTTATAATATTCGTGAACATCTTGTTCCTGTCAGCATCCTGTGGAAACACAAGTGAGTTACATCGGGAATTTGTCCGGAAATTGCTCATCGCGGAGGGACTTGAACCATTACAGGCGAAAAACCTCCTTGAAGACCCCCGCATATTCATCCATCCGGATATCGTTATTAAAAACCTTTTCTTTTCCAAGCCCCATGGCGCAAAACGGATGCCTGATATGATGGCGGTCGACTTCCGACAGATCGAACGCGGCAGGACTTTCATGAAGAAACACGCCGACAGCTTATCCGCTGTGGAAAAACGTTTCGGCGCCTCACCGCGAATCCTCACGGCTCTCTTGATCATCGAATCCCGGCTAGGAACCTGTCCCATGCCCTATAATGTGGTCAACGCTTACGCTAATCTGGCCTTTATCCTGGAGCCGACCTATTTTAAAGAAGTGCAAAATCGCTATGGGGCATCCTATCCGCAGCTTTATGATGAAGCAACCATTGCCCGGGCAGGGAAAAAAGCAAGATGGGCAATCGCAGAACTGTATCATCTTGTGCAAATCGCCAGTCACCTTCATATTGATCCTTTGTGAACCCCTCCCCATTGTCAAGACAAAAAATATACAAAGTTAAGGTGTGTTCAA
>CAYOPU010000012.1:0-26197 GCA_964405915.1 uncultured Smithella sp.
ACCCCTGCCCTCCGGCGTGACAGGCCGGCGTTATAACCAACTTAACTATGACCCCAAAAAATGTTATTCCTCTTGGCTTCACTTTCTGGTAGGCGGGACAGGGCTCGAACCTGTGACATCCACGGTGTAAGCGTGGCGCTCTTCCAGCTGAGCTACCCGCCCATATGCCCCAAAAAAGCTGCATGGCTTCTAGCAACATTGAGATTTCTTGTCAAGCGATAAAAATCAGAAATCTCCGTTAATTCACAGGCTGGGCGCTCATCTGCACATCGGTTACCGCAGCCTTGTTGAAGGCTTCCTCATGCCGAACAAAAACAATGTCCAGCACTTCATCAACATGATCGACAAAAACAATCTTCAAGGCGTTCTGGACATTTTGCGGCACTTCCGCCAGGTCTTTCTCGTTATCTTTCGGGATAATAACCATTTTTATATTTCCGCGATGAGCCGCAAGAATTTTTTCTTTTAGACCGCCGATCGGCAATACCCTTCCCCTTAAGGTGATTTCACCGGTCATCGCCAGATCAGCGCGAACTTTCTTTTTCATAAGAGCGGAGGCAATGGACGTGGCCATCGCAATACCCGCGGACGGACCATCCTTGGGAATCGCGCCTTCAGGCACGTGGACGTGTATGTCTATCTTCCTGTAGAAATTTTTCGGCAACCCGAACTTTTCGGCACGCGCCCGGATATACGTGAGAGCCGCCTGAACCGATTCCTGCATAACATCTCCCAGTTTTCCGGTCATCACCATGCGGCCTGTTCCTTCCATAACGGACGCTTCAATCGCCAGCAGCTCGCCTCCGACTTCCGTCCACGCCAGACCCGTCGTTAAACCAATCTGATTTTTCTCTTCCGTCTCGCCATGACGGAATTTCGGAACCCCTAAATACTTCGGGATGCTTTTCGAACTGATGACCAGCTTTTTCCTCGCGCCATTGCTGACAATTTCTTTGGCAACCTTGCGGCAGATGGATGCAATTTCCCTCTCCAGATTGCGCACACCCGCTTCCCTTGTGTATTGCTGGATAATGCGCAGCAAGGCGCCTTTGGTAAATTCGATATTCCCCGCCATCAGACCGTTTGCTTCCATTTCTTTTGTCAGGAGGAATTTTTTGGCGATTTGCAGTTTTTCCTGTTCCGTATAGCCGGCGATGCGGATGACTTCCATTCTATCCTGCAAGGGCGCCGGGATCGTCTGTAAAACGTTGGCTGTTGTGATAAACAGGATATCGGACAAATCATAATCCACATCCAGATAGTTATCATTGAATGCAAAATTTTGTTCAGGATCAAGTACTTCCAGTAGGGCCGACGAGGGATCGCCTCGAAAATCGGAGCTCAGCTTATCCACTTCATCCAGGCAAAAGACGGGGTTATTTGAACCCGCTTTTTTCAGAGACTGAATAATCTTCCCCGGCATCGCGCCAATGTAGGTTCTGCGATGACCGCGAATTTCCGCTTCATCGCGGACGCCGCCCAGGGAAATCCGGACAAACTTTCGATTCGTCGCGCGGGCTACAGACTTGGCAATGGACGTCTTGCCCACGCCGGGAGGCCCGACCAAACAGAGAATCGGCCCTTTATTTTTCTTAACCAGGGTTTGAACCGCCAGATACTCGATGATTCTTTCCTTGACTTTTTTTAATCCGTAATGATCTTCGTCGAGAATATTTTCGGATTCTTTCAAGGTGTATTGATTTTCCGTGACGTCCGCCCAGGGCATATCCAGCAGCCAGTCAATATAATTTCGAACCACCGTGGCTTCCGCCGACATGGGCGACATCATCTGTAGTTTTTTAATTTCCTGACGAACTTTTTTGGCGGCTTCTTCGGAAAGTTTCTTCTGTTTGAGGCGTTTTTCCAGATCCACTATTTCATTTTTAAAATCATCTTTTTCACCCATTTCCTTCTGGATGGCGCGCATCTGTTCATTCAGATAATAATCCTTCTGCGTTTTTTCCATTTGCTTTTTGACGCGCCGCTTGATCTTTTCTTCAACCTGCAGAATCTCAATTTCAGAGAGCATCAGCGAATAAATGGCTTCCAGTCGTTCACCGATGTTGTAGATTTCGATAATTTTTTGTTTATCTTCCAGCTTAACGTTCAAATGGGTAACCACGACATCGGCAAGCTTCGACGGGTCTTCGATTGCGGCAATCGTGCCCATCATTTCCACATGAACTTTCTTGCTCAGTTTCAGGTAAAGCTCGAAAGATTCTTTGATGCTGCGCATCAGCGCCTGCTTGCGAACATCATTCGGATCATCATCGACATCTTCAATATCGGCAACTTTTACGAGAAAAAAATCGTCATTCTTAAGATATTCCCGGATAGAGCCGCGCGTCTTGCCTTCCACCAGCACTTTCACTGTTCCATCCGGCAGACGCAACAGTTGGATAATAATCCCTATCGTTCCAACCCGATAGATGTCCTCTTCAGCAGGATCATCTTTTTTGGCGTTTTTCTGGGCCACCATAAAAATGCCCTTTTCATATTTCATGGCGGATTCCAGAGCGGCAATGGACTTTTCCCGGCCGACAAACAGCGGCACAATCATATGGGGGAAAACGACCACATCCCTCAGCGGTAAAAGCGGGATAATACTCGTTTTCGTTTCATTTTTATAGCTTTGTTCTTCGGTCATTGACTCTTCCTAAGCAGTTTTCGATTATGCGGATTCAGATTTTGTATCGTAAATTAAAATCGGCTTTTCCTGATTACCAACAACTTCTTCGCTAATGACACATTCTTTGATATCCCGCTGCGATGGTATGTCGTACATGATTTCGAGCATCGTGTTTTCCAGAATGGACCTCAACCCGCGCGCACCGGATTTTCTTTCCATGGACAATTTGGCAACACAACGCAATGCGCCATCTGTAAATTTTAGAGTGACGTTTTCCAACTCGAACAATTTCTTATATTGTTTGATGATGGAATCCCTGGGTTCCGTTAAAATACGCACCAGAGAGGCTTCATCCAGATCATCGAGCGTGGCGATAACCGGCAGACGCCCGATAAATTCGGGAATCAGACCAAATTTGAGCAGATCTTCCGAACGTACTTCGGTCAAAATCTCGCCGACTCTTTTTTCCTTTTTACTCTTAATTTTTGCTCCAAAACCCATGGTATTGGTGCCAATGCGTTTGGAAATAATGGTTTCCAGATCATTGAAGGCGCCGCCGCAGATAAACAGAATATTGGTGGTATCAACCTGAATGAATTCCTGCTGAGGATGCTTGCGGCCGCCTTTGGGCGGTATATTCGCCATGGTCCCTTCCATGATCTTCAGCAGGGCCTGTTGAACACCTTCCCCGGAAACGTCCCGTGTGATGGACGGATGGCCTGACTTTTTGGCTATTTTATCTATTTCATCAATATAAACAATGCCTTTTGACGCCCTTGCCACATCGTAATCAGCATTTTGCAGCAGGCTCAGAATAATATTTTCAACATCTTCACCTACGTAACCTGCTTCCGTCAGGGTGGTTGCATCAGCTATGGTAAAGGGAACATTCAGAAATTTTGCCAGTGTTTTTGCCAGCAGTGTTTTCCCGGACCCGGTAGGGCCAACCAGCAGAACATTGCTTTTCTGTATTTCCACGCCATCCGTTGAGCTGACATTAGAAAACAGTCTTTTGTAGTGATTATAAACCGCTACGGAGAGTATCTTCTTTGTTTTTTCCTGTCCGATGACATAAGAATCGAGAAATTTCTTTATTTCTTTCGGTTCCGGCAAAACATTTTTGGGGCCTTTTTCTACCGTTTTTTCTTCTGCCTCGACAATGCATCGGCAGAGCTCAATGCATTCATCGCAGATATAAGCCGTCGGACCGGCTACCAGTTTGCGAACCTCGCTTTGCATTTTCCCGCAAAATGAACAAAAAAGCATACCCTGACCTCGATTGTCTTTACTTCTTTTAATCACTTACCGTCTCCTTTATTTCACACCGGATAACGCAGGCTTTCTGATGACGATTTCATCAATCAAGCCATATTCTTTTGCCTGCCCGCTTGTCATAAAATAATCGCGTTCCGTATCATTCATGATTTTCTCCAGTTGCTGACCGGTTAAATCAGACAGAATTTTATTTAATTCATCTTTTAATCTCAGAATTTCCCTGGCCTGAATGTCAATATCCGTCGCCTGCCCCTGAAAACCGCCCAACGGCTGATGGATCAAAATTCTTGAATGCGGCAGGGCAAATCTTTTTCCTTTTTCACCGGCCGCCAGAAGAATGGCCGCCATACTGGCCGCCTGCCCCATGCAAACTGTGGAAATATGCGGCTTAATATACTGCATCGTATCATAGATTGCCATGCCTGAACTGACATGCCCGCCGGGGGAATTCAAATAGAAAAATATTTCTTTATCCGGGTCTTCAGCTTCCAGATAAAGCATTTGCGCAACAACAACATTGGCCACATTATCGTCAATGGCTGTTCCCAGAAATATGATTCGATCTTTTAACAGACGGGAATAGATGTCAAACGCTCTTTCGCCGCGGCCGTCCTGTTCCACCACCATCGGAATTAAATTCACGAAGCTTCCTCCTGTTTCATGCCAACTTTTTCAACCGCACTAATATTGGCCTGACTCTCGATAAAGTCAAATACCTTTTTCTGGATAATGTCCGATTTCAGGGAGTCCATGCGCTCTTCATGATCATAAGCACTTTTAACGGTTTCATAATCCGCATGATGAATTTCAGCTAATTCCTTGATATGATTATCGATATCTTGATCATCCGCCGTGATATTTTCTTTTTGGGCAATTTTTTTAATCAACAGAAAAGACTTGACTGTTTTTTCCGCATCCTGTTTGAACTGATCGTGCATGCGAAAACTTAATTCCATCGCGCTTTTCTCATCCATACCGGCCGCTTTCATTCTTTTTTGAGTATCGGACATCATATAGAAAATCTGGCGTTCCACCAGTGAGGGCGGCGCTTCAAACTCGTTGGCCGTTAAAACGACCTCCATGATTTTATTTTGAAATTCGGCATTGCTCTGACGTTTGCATTGTTCTTCCAGAATACTGCGAACATCATTTTTCAAGTCATCAAGGGTGTTATACTTTTCGAAGTTTTTGATGAACTCTTCGTTGATTTCCGGCAGTTTTTGCTCTTTAAGGCCTTTGACGGTCACGGTAAAGATGACATCCTTGCCGGCCATCTTTTTCTCGGAATAATCCGCCGGAAATGTAAGGTTAATGGTTTTTGTTTCACTGTTTTTCATTCCCACAACTGCTTCTTCAAAACCGGGAATAAACCTTTTTGAGCCCAGTTCCAGCAGGAAATTATCCGATTTGAGTTCAGGAAGCGCATCGCCATCCAGGGTCCCTGAAAAATCAATCGTTGCAAAATCACCCATCACGGCCTGCCGATCTTCCGCGACATCCTGCATGGTCGCAAACATTTTGCGGATTTCCTGTAAACGGTTCTCCATATCTTCTTGCGATACGGAAATATTGACTTTTTCCAAAGCGATGCCCGAATAGCCCTGCGGTTCAAAAGCAGGTTCCGTTTCAAAAACGGCGCTGAATGAAAAGTCTGTGTTTCCCTTCAATCCATTCTGCTCGATTTCCGGACGCGAAAGCGCTATAATTCCCCGGTCATCAAGTTCCTGCCAGTAGTATTTATTGACAATATTCGTAATCGTCTCACCTTCGGCGTCGGCTTTAAAATAATTTTCCAGCACCTTCCGGGGAATTTTTCCTGGACGGAAACCTTTTATTTTGGCTTTTTTGCCGAGATCACGATAAACATTTTCCAACTCATCTTTAACAAAAGCCCACGGTATCTCAAACGATAGTTTTTTCTTAACCTGGCTGATATCCTCTTCTTTGACGGCAAGTTCACTCACTGCTTTTTCTCCTTACATTGAATTATTCTTCGCTTCCATTCTGGTGCGAGAGAGGGGACTTGAACCCCTAACCGCTTGGGCGGGCTGGATCCTAAGTCCAGTGCGTCTGCCAATTCCGCCACTCTCGCGATAATTTTGGGATTAAATATTATATCCATTACTCAAAATGTCAACGCGGCTTATCATCAGCGTACGGCATCAAAACCCGACAAATTACGCTTTATTTCGCGCTTCCTGTAAATGATAATTCCCTTGAATGCAAGGAAAAGATTATCTTCAATTTATTTGCCTACGTGCACCGGGAACATCCTGCGATCTCTTCGTTAGGACTGTTTTTTCATAAATATCGTCAATGCCACAGAATTACTTAAAGATTGTTTCTTTCATCTGGTCGACACCGCGTAAGGCATCGTCACGGAAATCACGTTGAAGCCGTCCTGCGTTGAAAATTGAACCTGCGCTGAATATTTTTTCAATATCATCAGCGATAGTAAAACACCTTCTTCTATTTCCGTGGCTTTCATGTCCTGCAGAGCACCCTGAAGATATTGACTGACAATATTTACGTCGTCCATCGGCACGTCGATACCGGAATACCTCATCAAGACGACAATATTTTCATGATTATGGCGCGTTGTTAGAAATAATTCTTTTTTTTCACTATTTAAAGCACGTGACATGGCAAAACGGATCAACCGCCAGAAAACAAGTGACAATTCCGCTCTATTTCCTTTAATATCAGGTTCATAGCTGTCACACTGGATATTTTTTGTTATTTTATGCTTAAATTCCAGATAAAAATCAGCAAAACGCATTTCCGCGGCCAATAACTGAGAAATATTAATTTGCTCCTCACCTTTGTCGGCCAGCGCGTAAAATTTTCCAGAAGCATCACGGAATATTTCAAAGAAAGAATCTGATTCCTTGTTAATCGAATGAATATCGCTGCTAATCCGTTGAAATTCATTTTGCAGGGCTGATGCGGTTTCCGGATATTGGCCCTTAATCTTTTTAACCGTTTCCTCCATGTGCCTCTGCAACAGTTTTGAACGCCCCATGATGCCATTGAGAGGATTGGCCAAATTGTGCAGAATACCCGGCATCAGTTCACGAATAAACGTGGACGTAAAATCGTCTTCCAATGCCTGATAAATTTCACTTTTCTCCATGCTCGCCTCCGGAAACGTGGTGCCTGTCAGTCATGACCACGATATTCTTTCTGATTTTGCGGCTGTTGAGCAGAGCTTCCGATAAAAAAACGGCATTTTGCGATCCCGGCTGCGCACTGCGAATATCATGGTTGTTCATCTGCCAGATCAAAGAGTCCCTCGGTATCAATAATCAAACCAATGCGGCCATTGCCCAGAATAGCACCGCCTGCCAATCCCTTGACATTCTTTAAACTTTCACCAAGGCTCTTCACAACAACTTCCGCCTTGGAGACTATTTTATCCACCATCAAACACCTTGAGCCATTTTCACCATCAATAACGACAATAATAGCCTCCCAGGGGTCTTTATACTCGGGTTCAATATCAAATAATTCATACATGCGGATCAGAGGCATCAGTTGTCCCATCAC
Source organism: uncultured Smithella sp. (assembly GCA_964405915.1). GTDB lineage: Bacteria > Desulfobacterota > Syntrophia > Syntrophales > Smithellaceae > UBA8904. The sequence goes on from CAYOPU010000012.1 coordinate 7,451, forward strand.
GTTGATCACTTCTCCCTTGCCAACAACTGTCGTGCAACTTGCACGCGTCGGGCGCAGGGCCTGGCGAATGGATGTAGTCGGCAGAATATAGCTTTCCGAACCGACTTTTACGATCATACCGTCAATAATCGCCAGCGTCAGAGGAAAACGTGTAATAAATGTGGTGCCTTCACCGATAGAACTTTCAATTTCAATTTTACCGCGCATTTTTTCCACGGCGCGCTTGACAACATCCATTCCCACGCCGCGCCCGGATACATCTGTCACCTGTGCGGCGGTGGACAAACCCGGCAGGAAAATCATTTTGTATATCTCTTGATCACTGAGGTTTTCGTCGGACGAAACAAGACCGGATTTAATGGCTTTGTTGAGAATTTTCTGTTTGTCCAAACCTTTACCATCATCGGCAATTTCTATCACAATATTGCCGCCACGATGAAAAGCTTTTAAGGTAATCAACCCCCTTTCCGACTTGCCCGCTTTGATTCTTTCATCGGGCATTTCCAAGCCGTGATCGACGGAGTTGCGGATCATATGCACCAGCGGATTATAAATTTCATCAACCATGTTGCGGTCGATTTCCGTATCTTCGCCGACCAGTTCTACGGAAACAACCTTACCTGCGTTTTTCGCAAGATCCCGCACCAGTCGGTTCAGGCGCTGAAACATCTGCTTGATCGGAATCATCCTCAGGCTGGTGGATACACGCTGTAGAGCTGATGTGATTCTAAGGAATTGAGAAATATCGCGAATCAGACGTTTATCAACATTGTCCTGATTTTTTATATCCTGCGAAATCATGGACTGGGTAATGACCAGCTCGCCGACCATATCGATCAAATCATCCAGTTTGGTGGTATTCACGCGTATGCTGGTCAAATCCGTCACTTGTTCAACCTGTTTGCGCAGTGCCTGGGATACCTGCTTAGGTTTGACAACGCCTCCTTCAATTAATGTTTCACCGATTCTTTTCTCGGGTAACCCTTCTTTTGCTTTGAGCGTTTTCTCCAGTATTTCCTCGGAGATAATTCCATCATCGACAAGAATTTCACCAATCCTTTTGCCACCAGTTTCCGTATCAATCCCCTGCTCGATCTTATGGATCCTGGCTTTTAGCGCGGAAATGTCTATATCCGGAGTATCGGCGGCTGTTTTCCCTTCCAGCATATCACGAAGTTGACCGATCAATGTTTTCAGCACATCCGCTCCGTCGAGGATAACATCGATGAGGGAAGACGTCACCGATATTTCACCATTTCGCGCTTTATCGAGCAGGCTTTCCAGTGTATGCGCCAGTGAACGGATTTTCTCCAAATTCAGGAAACTGGCAACCCCCTTAATGGAATGAAATGGACGAAAGATAGCGTTAATATAATCTCTATTTTCTGGTTCATTCTCCAAATTCAGAATATTGACTTCAATCTCTTCAATATACTCCAGGCCCTCGGCAATAAAGTCACGTATCAGCGATTCATCCTGCAATTCAATGGCTTCGACAGTTACTGTTTTCATTTCCGGAACAGCACTGGCTGTCTGATCCGGTTGGGTTGTCGGTGTGCCAGGGGTGTCGGCCACACCGGCAACGGCACTTGTTCTAGCCAGAAATTCTTCGATATTTCCGTCATACCGACCGGTATTGCTGAAGCTGTCGGCAATATCCTGCATCAGATGAATTCCGCTTTCAAATACGCTTGCCGCTGCGCCCTTATCCTCAATGGCATGCTGACTGGTCTTCTCCAGGATCCGGGTCAAACCATCCGCGCAGCTTTTTACGGTACTCATTCCGAGCTTATGCGCCTCGTCTTTAATCAGTTTCAGATGATCAAGAAACTTACCCGCCAGGGAAATATCCATATCTTTTTGATCCATAAAAAGATATTCCTGCGCCAATGTGTTCAAAAGTTTTATCAAATTTTCATAATCCATAATCACACCATTTTAATAATTTCTGAAGCGATCTTTTCAATTGAAACCACTTTATCCGCCGCGCCCAGTTTTATGGCCTCTTTGGGCATGCCAAACACAACACAGGAATTTTCATCCTGTGCAATGGTACCTGCTCCCGCATTTTTCATTTCCAGCAGACCCTCCGCGCCATCCGATCCCATGCCGGTCAATATAATACCGATCGCGTTCGCGCCGGCATATTTGGCCGTTGACTTAAACAACACATCGACCGCCGGACGCTGATGGTGAACCATGGGGCCCGTTTTAACTTCCACATAATATCTGGCGCCGCTTCGTCTGAGAATCATATGAAAGTTGCCAGGCGCCAGAAGAGCGGTTCCCGGCGTCACGGAATCATTATCTTCCGCCTCCTTGACCGAAATCCGCGAAAGATCGTTAAGCCTGGCGGCAAATGCCGTGGTAAAATTAGCCGGCATATGCTGCACGATGACAATACCCGGAGAATTCGGGGGCATTTTCGTTAGGATTTTTTTCAACGCCTCTGTTCCTCCGGTAGAAGCGCCAATCGCAATCACCTTATTGGATGTTTGGGCCAGCGCGCACATCGGCTCCTCTATGGACGAGCCGTCCTGCACCGATTGATCCCTTTTAATGATTCTGGCACGGGCCGCCGCCCTGATCTTGTCAGCCAACTGCGCCGACATATCCCCGACAGTATAAGCCGATCCGGGTTTGGCAACCACATCGACCGCCCCCACATCCATAGCCTCTAACGTCAGCTTTCCTCCGCGAGGGGTCAGGGAGCTGACAATAATAGTCGGCAGAGGATAATATTTCATGAGCTTTCTCAGAAAAGTGAGTCCATCCATGCGCGGCATTTCAATGTCCAGGGTAATCACATCCGGTTTCAGGTTGACAATCCTTTCCCGCGCAACGTATGGATCCGGCGCTGTACCGATCACCTGGATATCAGAATATTTTGAAAGCTCTTCCGAAAATATCTTTCTGACAATGGCGGAATCGTCAACAATCAGCACCCTTATTTTATTCACTTTATCGTCCCTCTTAACATTTTTCAACTTCGGCCGCGGAGCGGTATAAAACTTCCTTACAGTCTTTGAGGCTCAAAATTTATCGCCACTGCCATATACTGGTCATCGGATTCAAACAACAGGCTCATTGCGGCAAGACCGTCTTTCTCAAATTTACCCTGTTTTCTTTCATATTCCGGAATCGACAGATTAAAGACCTGTGTTGCATCCAGCTTATTGAGAAAATTTCCAGAAATCATATTGAGAGCTTCCTTGACACAATCTTCTCTGGTTCGATCCATGACATCTTTTGGCTCCAGGCCAAGCATATTTTGAACCATGGTGCTGGCCATACCATTGGATAAATACGCCTTGATTTCTCCCCTTGTGGGCCCACTGAATTGAATGGACGTCACCATGTCGTATGGGATGCCTTCGTCAAAAGGCTCAAGAAAAACAAAGAACATCTTTTCGAACACTTCAAAAATCGAATTCATCAGCATTTCTTGTATCATCTTCATATTGTCCATCGATGCCAACCCCTATCACGTCGTAAAGCACTTTCTTGATTTCTTCCGGCAAAAAAGGTTTTTTGATAAAACCTTTCGCCCCGCGCGCAAAGGCTTCCTGCATGCGCTGATCAGAGCCTTCCGTTGTAATCATGATGACCGGAATTTCTTTTAAGGTCTCATTTCTTGCCAGTTGCTCCAATAACTCCAGACCATTGACTTCCGGCATATTAATATCGGAAATGATCACATCCACCCAGTTGTCTGCAAGCAATTCCAACGCTTCTCTTCCATTACCCGCTTCCAGGCAATTATCCATTTGGAAACCGGACAGCATCACGATCTTTTTAATGACGGTCCGAATGGAGTTGGAATCATCCACAATTAAGACATTGAATGACATAAGGCTACCTTTCGTTTTTACGAGTATATAATACTAATGAGATTTCTGGCGCTGTTTAAATCATCCGATAACATGACCATGCTTTTTTCCAGATCTCTCATCCTTAAATTAAATTTTTTCAGCGATGCGCCCACTGCCCGCTGAGCCAGACCTTCCACAGAGTTTCCGATTCCCATCATCAAACACGCCTCATCCGCCATGTTAATAATCCACGGCATAACCTTATCTTCCTTTTCCAGCAAATCCGGTCGGTGGTGAAAAGCAATGGCATCCCGTATTTCAATAGAAAAATTCCAGTGTGCAGCAATGTTTCCGCCTACATCGGCATGATTAATGCCCAGAACAAGTTCTTCCGCCTCCAAAAATGACATATGATACGACACGAGCACAGAGAATTTCTCCGTCTCATTCCGAACGAATTCGCCCATGACAATTTTCCCCACATCATGCAGCAGCGCCGCCGTGTAGAGGTTTTCATTCTCATCGCCCGTAATCTTTTTGGACAAAATCTGCGACATTAACGCCACGGCCACGGAATGCTTCCACAAATCCCTCGCTTGATCAAAATAACCAGGAGAACCAGTTTTATAATATTGAGAAGCACCGAACGTCTGAATCGCACGCAAAAGATTTTTCCGCCCCAGATGCAACACAGCCTCATTAATCGTACGGCTCTCATGCATTGACCCAAAATAAGACGAATTAGCCATTTTCACTATACTGGCACTGAGCTTCGAATCATATTGAATAACATCGGCAACCTGTGACAGCGAATAGTCAGCCTGGCTCAGCAGCTCAGCAACCTTGCCGACTGATGCGGGAAAAGCCGGAATGGCATCAATTGATTCAAGAATACGATTGATGACTTTCATAGTTCTTCCATCGGACCTCCGGAAGTTCGAATAAATATTTTGCCAGTGGCCATTTCCAGACGAATGGTGCGGTTAAGGTCCCCGCCGGTGTCTTCAGCTGAGATCATCACGTTATTTTTCCAGAATATCTTTCTCATCGCCATGATATTCTTCTGACCGATACGGAAAAAATTCGTATCATCCAGAATGCTGGCTCCTCCGACCACCTTAACGATCATCCGTTTTTTCTGGGCTCCTAAAGCGTAACAGGACTTAAATAACAACGGAATGCCTGTATCAGCGAACATCGCCGGATTATCCTTCGCCTTCTTTTCGTCCAGAGCGGAATCCGGCAGCATATAATGCAACAGCCCGCCGACTTTGGCAATCGGATCATACACCGCAACCCCGACACAGGACCCCAAAGCGCAAGTAATAATCACGTCATCCGGGTCATTACTGATCTTGATATCGGAGATTCCAACAATTAAATCACCCATACATTATTTTCTATAAACACTAGGTTCAACATAGTTAAATTGATGCTTTAAACCGGTTAAGCTTTCCGAATGACCAATGAAAAAATACCCCCCGGTTTTCAAAGAATCGTAAAACTTGTTCACCAGAATATTCTGTGTTTGTTTATCAAAATAAATCATCACATTGCGACAGAAGATGATATCAAAATGATTGTGGGCGGGAAAACGTTCCATGAGATTGAAACGCTGAAATGTAATCATTTTTTTCAGCTCTTTTTTGATGCGGACATATCCTTCGGATTTTCCTGTGCCATTTTGAAAATACTTTTTCAAATAGGGTGGAGCTATTCCTTTGGTTTTTTCCTGGGCATAAATACCGCTTTCCGCGACCTTCAACACCTTCGTGGAAATATCCGTCGCCAGAATGGCAGCCTCTAAAGGTTTTTGCCCCGCAATCTCCGCAAATATCATTGCCAGCGTATAGGGTTCTTCTCCGCTGGAACATCCCGCAGACCATATTTTAAAAGGATTGTTCACCCCCCGGTGCCCTGGTTTGTCGACAACGGATAGAATAATATGACGAAGTCTTTCAAAGTGACTCTCCTCCCGGAAAAAAGAAGTCAAATTGGTCGAGATGGAGTCGATCATGGAAATCAGCTCTTCCGTGCCTTCTTCAGTGATGACATAATTATAGTAATCCTTGAAGGATGTATAATCGCCTGCGCGAAGTCGTTTGCCCAGACGGGCTTTCACCAGTTCTTTCTTGCCTTCGTGCAGATAAATTCCACATTGTTCATAAACAAGACGGCTTATTTTTTCAAAGTCGCTGTTTTTTAATTCATAAGCAGTTAAGGACATGGATCAGCACACTCTTTCGGTTAATCTCATCATCATGAATTTTTTTTCTTTATCTCATACCTTTCACATTGAAACAATGGATATTTTTATAAATTTTACAATGCGGTCAGTCCGGTTGATGCGTCTATCCACCATCCGGATAACGTTCCTGACAAGTCTTGTACATTTCCCGGAAGCGCTGGTTTGGCTCTATACCGGAGGAATCGGAAGAGAGTTCCGGTTTGATCCTTTTTACGAAATACATTTCCACCGTCCCTTTATTTTTCGCCATGATTTGCCCGCGGGATTCCGTTTCAAAAAAATCTTTAACCCGGACATATGTTGCTTCCGAAATGTTTACCCTGCCCTTCTCGCCGGAAGATTCCATCCGGCTGGCCAGATTCACCGAATCACCCCAGACATCATAGACAAATTTCTTTTCACCCACAACACCGGCCATCAACGGTCCGGTATTGATGCCGATGCGAATTTCAAAGACCGGCCTTCCGTCAAGCGTCTTTTTTCCATTAATTTGTTCCACAAAAGACTGAATTTCCAGCGCGCCGAGCACGGCATCAATTTCATGGGTATTGCTGACGGCCGGCACTCCCCCGGCATACATGTAAGAATCCCCGATCGTCTTGAGCTTTTCCAGCCCGTATTTGTCCATCACCCGGTCAAACCGGGAAAACACTTCATCGAGTTCCCGGACCAGTTGATCCGGTGTCAGCTTTTCCGTAATTTTCGTAAAACCGACAAAATCCGTAAAAACAATCGTTGCCGATTGATAGAATACAGGCTTGACGTATCCTTGATCCTTGAGTTCCTGCGCAACGGCGGGAGGCAGAATATTCAAAAGCAGCTTATCGATTTTTTCTTTGTCAGATCTTAATTCCAGGCTCTGCTCATCTATTTTTTTCGATTTTAGCCAGCTTCTGTATCTCGTCTCATGCAACAGGAAAATAAACGAAATAGAGACAAAGGTTGCGCTGATCAAATCCAGAAAACTGTATCGGGCACTGAGACTATCAAAGGATATTCCTTTAAAATAGCCCGTCGCAAAAAATGTCATGAGCGATGCGGCGATGACCAACAAAGCCGCCCGCCTGTCAACCGGAGCGATGGCCATGATCATCAAAATAAAAGTGTATCCTCCCATGTAAACGGAATCGGCTTTTGTCAAAGCGGTCAGTAATGCGCAGGAAATTGCCAGATAGGCTCCGATGATGACCAGAAACAGCATATGATATCCGGCAAACCGCGAAGTGAGATACAGAATAAAAATGATCAGACTGACAATGGACAGGCCAATGCGGATATAGGGAATGAGAAATTCATCCGGATGGAGCCTGCAGTCAAGGGAGATATACGGTATCCAGGCAACCATGGTAATCATTGCAACAACGAAGAGAATCCGGCCGCATTGATAATTTAATTCTTCAGTAAAAGTCGGTGGGTAGTCGGCTCTTTCGCCCTCGAAAAAGGAATAAGCCCGCAATCGTTCGAGAGCATGTTGCATCAATGACACGGCATCCTCCTTTCAATCGTTTTTCCCATTGAAATAAAGTCGTTATGTGTAAAGTGCATCAGCACAACATTTTTTCACACATCACCATTCAGGCCCTCAGGCCTTATTATATTCGGCAAAAATCATGGTAAAAATAGCGCGCCCCTGGGTGGCGGAGCGCAGATCAGTGGAATAACCGAACATGGCTTTGAGCGGCACATTGGCTTTGACTTCAGAAACCGGTCCCTGAGGATTGACGGCCTGAATTTCACCGCGTCGGGCATTGATGTCGCCAATGACGTCACCGACAAACTCGCTGGGGGTGATAATGTCCACCCTCATGATCGGCTCGAGCATCACCGGATCGGCAGCCTGACAGCCGTCACGAAACGCCGTGGCGGCGGCGATCTTGTAACCCTGCGCCGAGGATTCGCCATCGCGGTAACCGCCACCGGTCAACCGGACGCCGACGTCGATAACCGGGTAGCTGTTGAGCACGCCGCTCATCATGGCTTCCCGGATACCTTCCGAGATCGCTTCATGATATTCTGCGGGAATCATTTCTTCGGAAAGTTGATTGACAATCTCGTTTCCCATACCCCGTTTTCGTGGTACCAGTTCAATACGTACCTGGCCATAATGCTTCTTTTCACCCATTTCTTTTTCGAAGACGCTTTCGATTTCGATGGGCTTCTGAATGGTTTCACGGTACACAACACGCGGCCGGCCGACATTGACGCGGGCATTGAATTCACGCTTCAGGCGGTCCACAATAATTTCCAGATGCAGTTCACCCATGCCGGAAATCACGGTCTGAGCGGTTTCATCATCATACTTGACCCGTAAGGTCGGATCTTCCTCCGTTAGTTTGACAAGCGCCTGGGCCAGTTTTTCCTGGTCGGCTGGCGTTTTGGCTTCGATAGCCTGGTTGATGACCGGTTCGTAAAACTCCATCTGCTCCAGCAGGATCGGATGCGCTTCATCACAAAGGGTATCGCCGGTAGTCGTTTCCTTCAGGCCCAGAACCGCAACAAGTTCTCCTGCAGAAGCCTTGTCAATTCTTTCCCGTTTATTGGAATGCATCTGTAAAAGACGGGCTATTTTTTCTTTCTTCTTTTTAGCAACGTTATAAACTTCGCCATTGGCGGAAATCTGTCCGGAATAAATACGCAGATAAGTGAGTTTGCGGCCTTCATCGAGCTGGATTTTAAAAGCCAACGCGGCCAGCGGTTCCTTGTCAGCGCTGTGGCGCACCTCTTCCTGTTTTGTTTTCGGATGGATGCCTTTCACCGGTGGAATATCTTCCGGCGACGGCAGATAATTCACCACGGCGTCCAGCAGGGGCTGAATGCCTTTGTTGCGAAGCGCCGTGCCGCACAGAACCGGCACGATTTTCAAAGCAACCGTTGCTTTGCGCAACGCGGCGTTTATTTGTGCGACGGACAGCTCTATACCGGCCAGATAAAGATCCGCCATGTCGTCATCACAGTTCGCCAGCGTCTCGATCATTTTTTCCCGCTCCTGCGCGGCGGCTTGAGCCAACTCTTCCGGTATCTCACTTGCCGCATAGTCCGCACCCTGAGAGGCCTCATCCCAAATCAGCAGTTTCCGGTTAATCAGATCAATCACTCCCCGGAATGTGTCTTCAGACCCCACTGGAATCTGAACGGGTACAGGGGTTGATTGGAAGCGTTCGCGCATCATCTGGACAACATGAAAATAATCCGCGCCAATGCGGTCCATCTTATTGACGAAGGCAATCTTGGGCACTCTGTATTTATCCGCCTGATGCCAGACCGTTTCCGATTGAGGCTCGACGCCGGCAACCGCGCAAAAGACAACTACCGCGCCGTCAAGAACGCGCAGCGACCGTTCCACTTCAATCGTAAAATCCACATGCCCGGGCGTATCAATGATGTGAATCTCCGAATTATTCCAGGCGCAGGTGGTCACCGCGGAGGTAATCGTTATGCCTCTCTCCTGTTCCTGAGGCATCCAGTCCATCACCGCTTCGCCGTCATGAACTTCCCCCATTTTATAGGATTTGCCGGTGTAAAAAAGGATTCTCTCGCTGACGGTTGTCTTCCCCGCGTCGATATGAGCGACAATACCGATATTGCGTATTCGTGATATTTTGGATTTCGGCGCCATAAAGGTATCAGTTTTTCCCCTCTTTCACGGGCGCATAGAGATCGAGATCGGGTTTGAAAGGATCAATCGTGGAAACATGACCTTTGAGGGACGGCAACTCCTTGCCTTCAAGAAGGATTTTCACCGCTTTAATTTCGGGGACATTGGCGGTCAATGTATTGGTCAATGAATAGATGGTCATCATCTCCGCCGTAGATCCGCCAGGATGCAACTTGGTCAAATTATCGCTGAAGCTGACCTGCGCTACGCCGTCTTTATCCAGTTTCATCTCCCTCAGGGCAACCCTGGCAGGAAAGGTATTGACCTTGCCGGTTTTGGAACCGCCGAGCAAAGCTTTAACCACTTCTTTCGCCTGCCCGACCGCGTCTGCTTCTTTATAAATATAGCGTTTTTCGGAAACCAGAAAGCGCTCTTGGGAATCGGAAAAATAGATTTCAGCAACGATCTTTTCCTTCTTTTTCAAGGCCTCCATATCAACGGGCGGAAATAAAGCATTAAACAAAATAACAAAGAAAAGAACCAGCAGTAAAACGACGGCGCTGACAATTGCTACCAGATAAACAATACGGGTGGATTTCTTTTTTTGCCGGTCCTTAAAATTTTCAGACCGGCGCTGCTTCTTTGTGGACATAGATAATGACTCCTCTTGGGAAAAACTGCGCCAATCTAGGGTATTTTTCTTTCACTGTCAAGCACAAGAAGCTTTTGTGCAAGAAGCTTTTCCTAACGCAAAAGGCCCGCTTAAACCATCAGCGGGCCTTTTGGGGAAAACCGGTTAACCGGCGAAGCAATTTCAATAATTTTCAGCCAAGACTTCATAATAGGACTGCGGATGTTTGCAGGCGGGACATTCCTTAGGCGCATCAGACCCTTCATGCACATAACCGCAGTTAATGCAGTGCCACTTGGTTTTAGCCTTTTTTTTAAATACATCGTTCTCGGCAATATTCGCGGCAAGCCTGCGATATCTATTTTCATGAAACTTTTCTACTTTGGCAATTTGTTCAAACGAACGCGCCACATCGGGGAATCCTTCCGCTTTGGCGACGATGGCAGCTTCCGCATAAAGAACCGTCCATTCCATATTTTCACCGGCGGCGGCGGCTTCCAGATTGCTTTTCGTGTCGCCGATAACGCCCGCAGGGTAAACCGCTGTAATTTCAACTTCGCCACCCTCGAGATACTTAAAAAACACTTTGGCATGTTCTTTTTCATTTTCGGCTGTTTCCAGGAAGAATCGGGAAATCTGTTCATAACCTTCTTTCTTCGCGACACTTGCAAAAAACGTGTAACGGTTTCTTGCCTGTGCTTCACCGGCAAAAGACGCCAAGAGGTTTTTTTCCGTTTTTGTTCCTTTAATTGATTTAGCCATCATTTATCTCCTTTTTTATTATTTGTTAATGCGTGAAAGATAAGCTATTAAAACTGTGTTGTCAAATTTATGCAAAATTTAGTTAATTTTTATATCATATTGTAGTATAAACGACACGTGTCCATTAAAAATTTTTCTTTATCCCCATGAAGGGGAGCAATTTTATTCAAATTTAACGAGGAGGTTTTAAAATTATGGCAACAGTGATACCGGAAGGTGAAAATATTCAGAAAGCGATCAAATGGATTTCCGCAAATCTTGAGGACAGCACCAATCAGCCGCTTCATATGTTGATTGAAAAATCCGTGTTTAAATTTGATTTGTCCCCCAAGGATACTGAATTCCTGATGGGATTTTTCCGCAATCACAAAAAATAAGAGCAGATCCGCCCCGGAGAGCGCTTCCTGCATCCCTTGAAACACTCTCCGGGGCGCGTGATGACACATTTCGATTTCCGCAAGTCGCCTGCAATCGGTCAACCTTCGCCGCAGCGTAGTGTTTTTTTATTTTTTCAGCAAATCGCGAATTTTCACATCATTAATTTACTGAATCCTTGCCATTTCCTCGTAAATCTTCAATTCAAGCACGCTAAAAAAACTATCATACTGTTCTTTCCCTAACAGGCGGCGTATTTCCCAGCCTGTTTGCGTCTTTTTCTCCGTCGTCACCATAAGATGAACTTCACACTCCTTCCAGTTCAACCGCTTCACACGGGCGCTGGTCTTTGTCCTCCAATCACCCGAAACTACATAATCCGAATCAACCCGTTTATTCTTCAAATCGATGGAAACATTGTCGCCGTTTTTTTTATCTTTAATAACACCGGCAATCGCATTGAGGATAATCTTCTCTTTCGCCTCATAAACGCGGGTGTATTCATCCGGCCTGGAGATAACCGTTGAACCAAGGTTATTGGCGCACGATACAAGATGAATGATCATCATCAAAATGAAAGATAAAATAACTGCTTTTTTAATCATGCCATTCCCTTCCCGATCATGACGCAATGCCAGTGTAGAACAGCTCACGCTTCTTTACAAAAGTTTTATTCTGCATTTCAGCGATTTCCGCAAATCCGTTCAGCGGCGGTTTCCATTGATCCACCAATCGTCTTTTTCCTTGAACCACCAGTGAGAGGAATCGGTTTGAATAATGCGGTCCGCCAACTTTTTGCCTTCATCCGTGGAAAGCCTCTGCAGGGCGAACCTGATCCATTCATCGGAATATTTATTGCCCAGATCGCCGTACTCCTTAAGCTGCAGAATAAGCGCGATCTGATCGGCGTCACGGGCGATTCGCGATTCCATGGTTTCTTTCGCGTTAAACTCTGCAAGGGCCCGCCGGATATCGTCGCCAAAAAAAAGGCCTTCCGTCAGCTCCCTGACGGCTCTGGTTTCATCGACTTCCACATATTTTTTATTAACATAGTTCATGTCGCCCGTGCGCGCTTCCGGTAAATCATGAAGAATACACATTTTCAGTACGCGCAGTTCGTCCAGTGAATCATTGAGCTGACACAGGGCGTATCCGACAAAAATCGTCCGCAAGACATGCTCCGCAACAGATTCCCGGCCGCTGCCCAGAAACTGATAACCGCTGCGGGGGGTCTTGCAGAGCATTCCCGCTTCAAACAAGAAATCAGCAATACTTTCCATCTTACCCCTTTTTCAGCACTCGGATGCGATTGCCCATCATTTCCGACATTTTTCGGACTTGCAACAGCACGGAAGAGATGCTGTCCGGCCTTGAGCTTTCGACTTTTTCGAGTTGTCCCTTCCAGTGTTCCAGAAGATCAATCTCGTTTTCTCTCAATTTTTTTTCAAAACGTTCCTGATACTCTTTAATAAAAGCGGCGGATGATGAATCCATAGGCGCCATTTTGCATCCTCCTTGATATCCTTAAAATAAATGTGGGGCATTATATCATTCGGAATCAAACATGCAACCATTTATTCACAAAATGATAATTTGACAGCCCCCATTAAATACGATAAGAAAACGCCGGAAAAACATTGAGCAAGGGTAAAAAGAGTCTATGGGCTGCAAACCTAATCCTGATGACATCGCCGGTGGACAGGCCATTTTGGAAGGCGTCATGATGCGCCATGGCACGAAAATCGCCGCGGCGGTCAGAAGACCGGACAAGGAAATCGTTTTCCAGGAACGTGAATATATTCCCCTGACCAGGCGTTACAAAGTTTTGGGCTGGATGTTTGTCCGGGGCACCATCTCGTTGTTTGAAATGATGATCATCGGCATGAAGTGTCTAATGTTCTCGGCGGAGGTCGCCCTTTCGGAAGAAGAAAAAAAACCTCAAGGCTGGGAGATGTATGTTTCTCTTGTGATCAGTTTTGCCGTGGCTATTTTTTTCTTTGTCGTCGTGCCGGCTTTTTTCTTCACCAAAGTCAAAAGTTACATTGACAGCCTGATCCTCTTAAATGTTCTGGAAGGTTGTGTCCGCCTGGGCATGTTCTTGTGTTTTCTGTCCGCCACGCTCCTCATGGAAGATATGCGGCGGGTGTACATGTATCATGGCGCGGAACATAAAACCGTTTTTGCGTGGGAAGACGGCCGCGACCTGACCGTGGAAAATGTTAAGAAATACTCCACCCGTCATCCCCGCTGCGGCACCAGTTTTATTCTTTTTGTGATGATCGTCTCCATTCTGGTCTTTTCGCTGCTGGGACGTCCGGACTTTCTGCATCGGGTCGTCTATAAAATCATGCTGATGCCGGTCATTGCCGGTATTTCTTATGAAGCCATCCGCTTTACCGGAAAATACAGCCGCTTCAAACTGGCGCAGATTTTAAGCTGGCCGGGACTCGCCCTGCAAAGAATCACCACCCGGGAACCGGATGATGATCAAATTGAAGTTGCTATCGCCGCAATGAAAAAAGTTATTTAATCTTTTTGATACGTTCCGAAATCATTTTTCTTCTCAAAATAGTCGCGGTCCGGTTTTATGACCGATGACCATTGACTTTTGAGAACAGTTAAAGTATAAAAACGCATCTTTATGTGCATTCCCGACACGCGGAGGAAACAGGTAATGAGGAAAATTTTATGGTTGACTGTGATTGCCGCCATGCTTTCGACGATGGCATCCTACTCACAGGCAATCTCTCCCAAAGAAGATACTGCGCAATTGACGTTCAGCAAAACGGCCGTAACTAGAAATAAATCCCTTCGTAATACCTATACGGTTCAGCCGGGAGACACGATTTCGGCAATTATTCGCGGGATGCCCGGCATCAAAGAGAAAGATATTTCCCGCTATTACCGGATCATTAAAGAACTGAATCCCGATATCGCCAATCTGGACCGTTTACATGTGGGACAGACAATCGTTCTGCCCGGAAAAAACGTCCCGACGGGTCAAACCGCGCCGTCAGCCTCCCGTGCCCCCTTAGCGGGAGCGACTGAACCTCTGGCCTATAGAGTTAAACAAGGCGACAGCCTCATCCGCATCATTCATCGTGAGCTTAAGATAACAAAAGACACGCAGAAAATACTGATTTTGGTCCAATCATTGAACCCTTCAATTAAGAACGTCAACAAGATTTACGCAGGCCACATGATTCGTCTGCCCAAAGGCCCCCTGACAGCAAAGCCGATGGAACAAACAACGCAACAGTTAGAGAGGATCGAAGCGACCGATCAGGGTCTTTCATCGCGGGAGGAAACTCCGGATCAAGAGACAAAAGACATCAAGGCAAAAGAGTCCGTGATTTTGCCTCCCGAAGCACGCCTGGCCGTCATCAAGCACATCATCACGCAGATGAACGGAACCATGCTCACCAGCGGCAACTACTATCTGCCGGTCTCCAAAACCGGGCAACTGACGATCGACTGTTCCATCATTCCCGTCGTGGAACTGGATGATCGAACAACCATATTTCTCGATTTTGAAAACCGCGCCGACAGTCATCTAAAAAAAATCATCAGTGACCGCTGGGAAAATCACCATTTAGTTAAACTGAACGCGAAAGATGACATCATTGTCGCACTGAGCAAAATATTCAAAATTTCTAAAACCTATGAGCTGACGAAAGCGCAAAATCCTGTTGTTATTGGTTCGATGCCCTCTCTGGATATCATCGTGGACTGGCTGATCACGAAAAAAAACCCGAAACCGTCTTCAGCGAAAACCCAGGGAATACGATTTGTCTATGAGAACAACAGCCTGTTGCCCCGGGCCATCTTGAACTATGCACGCTGGCATTCCTTCATTATCACGGAGATTTCTCCGAAAACAGGCATCGTCGGCAAACCCGAAGAAATTTATTCGCTGCCTCCGATGACGGTTTTACCCACGGCATCCGCCAGAGATTTCTCATCTGACCTGCTGTCTTACCTGAACATCCCGGCCGAAAAAGACGTCGATATCGGCGTTTTCAACATAGACCAGGACGGGTTTAACCTGTCGATAAAAGCGGACATCGCTGTTCAGCGCGGAGATAAAAAAACGCTTATTTTCTCGCGTCAGTTGCCGCCGCAATTTGTCAGCATTCTTCACAAGGCCGGCAACGAAATTATCTTTGTATCCGATCAGGATGAACCCGGCAAAAACATGGAAAAAATTCTGCGCGGCTTTCACGTCGCTTTTGCGCCGGGTTCTTTTACCTTTTCCGGGCTGGATAAAAATCAGCCGCCGTATCATTTCAGTTTCAGCGGCGTCAAAATCAAAACCGATAAGGTTACCTACGTTGTAAATTTTGACTTTAATCAGGAGTTGCGGGGATTGATGCAGGAAGTGTGGTCGGCAAACATTGTCCGGTATTGAACCCTGCAGGGAACCAATCTGTAACCATACAGCGCTGCGGGTTCTTTTCTGCGGCGCTTTTTTCTTTACATTGGATTTCTGAAGATGGTAAAAGCAATTGCCCTTTTGTCCGGCGGGCTCGACAGCATTTTAGCCGTCAAGTTGATTCAAAATCAAAACATTGACGTTACGGGTCTGACCTTCACGACTCCTTTTTTTAACGCGGTTAAAGCTCAGGCGGCGGCGGAGCAAATCCACTTACCCCTGATCGTTGAGGATATCACAGACGAACATCTGCAAATGCTCAAGTCTCCGCGCTATGGTTACGGCAAAAACATGAATCCCTGCATTGACTGCCATACCCTGATGCTGAAAATTGCGGGCAGAAAAATGGAAAATACCGCGGCCGACTTTCTTGTTACCGGCGAGGTTCTTGGCCAGCGCCCCATGTCGCAGACCAAACAGTCCCTTTATGTGGTTGCCAAAAACTCGGGATACGCCGACTATATTTTGCGGCCGCTTTCCGCTCAACTGCTTGAACCCGTTAAAGCCGAGAGAGAAGGAAAAGTTGACCGCTCAAAGCTGCTTTCTATTTCAGGACGCGGACGCAAAGACCAAATGCGACTGGCTGAAGAATTCGGCATCCGGCACTACCCGCCTCCTGCCGGCGGCTGCCTGCTGACGGATCCGATTTTCTCCGTCCGACTGCGCGATTTAATGTCTCATGCCGAAGACCGGCAGATCCGCGATTACGAGTTATTGAAATACGGACGCCATTTTCGCACCGAAGATTTCGGTAAAATTATCGTCGGCAGAAACAAATCCGACAATGAAGCATTGCTCGGACTTGCTACGGAGGATGACCTCGTCTGCGATGTGGTTGATTTTCCCGGACCGTGCGTGCTGGTCCCCTACGGGGATGAATCGGCAACCGCCGCGGCCGCCGCCCTGTGCGTCCGCTATTCCGACGCTCCGGTCGGCAGGGAAGCCTGTGTCATCTGCCGGCATAAAAATAAATCCCGCATGATCAAAACGATGGCAGTTCCTAAAGAAGATTCCGAGCGCTGGATTATTTCATGAGTCGGCCGCCCCTGTGCTGCGGACGCAAGAGATCATCAACGGTTTTAACCGGATTAAAGACCGAGAGCGGCAGCTCCACAAACACCGTGTTCCAGTAAGCCATGCCGCCGTTCCAGAGACCGGGCATTTCCAGCGCCTTGAGTTGGCGTCCCTTTTCCGTCTTTCGGCTGATTAAATAAGCATCCCGATTCACATAATCGGCCAGCGCAAATTTTTCTCCAAGATAATTTTCCGTACAGCAGACCATATCGACCGGATTGAAATACGAAGCCCGCGACCAGATTTTTTGCTGAGAGGCCAGGCGGTGATTGACGTGTGCCGATTCCACGATCTGCAATGTTTGCGATTTGTCTTTTTCCTGAACCCAAAAAGGTCCGCCGCCCGGTTCCCCTTCATTTTTCACCATCCCGCAAACACGCAATGGACGATTCAACAGTAAAAATATCCGTTGTCTCTTTTCTTCAAGCTTCAACCGTGAGAATCCTTTGGGAAAACGCACATGAAGTTCGGACCTGCAAAAATCAGTTATGACGTTTATCTCCCGGGAATGGAGTTGATCATTTTCCAGACGCCGCAACATTGCAAAGACAGACTGCTGCAAGTGCAGCGCCAGACCGCCCAGCATTTTTTTGTACGGCAATATTTTCCGTTGAAGTCCGTCAGGAGCGATATTATCAATATTTTTAACAAAGATCAGATCGACGTCCAGTGCTTGAAGGTTTTTCAGCAAAGCGCCATGTCCGCCGGGCCGAAAGACCAGACAGCCATCGGCATCACGAAACGGCAGATTATTTTCATCGACAGCCACAATATTCGTTGCCGGCAACTGCACGGACAAATCAATCTTAAATCGGACGCGGCAGCGCTTTTCATAGCGGGGAATCATCGCCTTTAATAAAGCTTTGACGGCTTGCGCATGCTCCGCGGAAATCGTAAAGTGCAGACGGCAGATTCCTTTTCCTCTGGCCATGAAGCTTACAGCCTCCAGAAGATGCTCTTCCAGCGCCGTCCTGATTTCATTGTCCCGATAGGCATGGAAAGGAAGGAGCGCCTTCGGCAGCCAGCCGAAATGAAGACCGGTTGGACGAAGAATATAATCCAGCACCGCCTTGACATTCTTTTTCTTGATCATTAGACGAACAGTATCGTCTTTTTTCAGCATGGGATAAAACGGCATTTTTCTTAAATTGGCAAAAAAGGACCGGTCCAGGCCCGCATGGCCAAAGCTGCCTTGCTCCGCTGCGGCAAACCAAGCCGCAAACATGCGGCTGGCCGCGCCGGACGCCGGAACAAATTTCAATATTTTGTATTGAGCGGCTTCGGCGTCATACCGTTTTATCAGACGGTTTCTTTCGATGGCTGTATAGGAGCGAATGCCGTCACCCGGACAGCAGGGGCGAATGAGTTTCAGAAAGGCTGAGCCGCGACGGTAGATTTCCAACTGCTTATTCACATCAGCCGGCATCAATCCCAGCGCCTTGATCTGTTCAATATCTCTTTTTGAGAAAGACTGTTTTTTCATCCATCCACCATCCACCATCAACTATCAAATATCTGCTATTCACTATCAACTATCCCTCAAGTTGACAAGTCCCAAACAGCAGCTCCGTTCAATCATTCGTCCTCCTGAAATCAACCATCGATTGCGTCTTGACGCGGCGCGCCTTTTCAAGTAGTAATTCCACACTATCTGAACCGGGGGTAACGCAATGAATAACAACCAATTTTTTCGATGGATTCCACTCGCGATTCTTTTCTTAACCTTCAGCGCAGCCTCAACCGTTTTCAGTGCGGAAACAATAAAAATCGGCATTGCCGGGGCGCACACGGGCGACCTGGCATCCTACGGGCTGCCCA
>CAYOPU010000013.1:0-25999 GCA_964405915.1 uncultured Smithella sp.
GTGCTAAAACCACCACCGCTATTTTTGGTCTAATTTTTTCCGCCGCCAACAACATTCCATGTGTAACTGCCGAGGTGGGCGATCCGCTCCGCTTCCGACAGCTGCCGCTGGCTTTTGATTAACAGATTCTGGTCATGCTTGTGTATCAGAGCCCGGATGAAAATGCCGCCCAGAAGATTCAGGCGTCGAATGTGATCATCCATCCACTGATGCCCGGGCTGATGGGCGTAGAGACCGAACAGGTGCGTGATCCTGCTTTCTAAACGGATGGGGATGATCAAAGCAGAGAAAACCTTTGCGTTATGCCAGGACATCCGGTCTGTTCCGGCTTCAGGCGGAAGTTCATCGAGAGAGGATAGGGCAACCGGGACTTTCTGTTCAATGAGCCGATGATATGCCCAAGGGTGGCTGGCGGCGCTAAAGGTTTCATCAGGCGACGCTTCATCACTTGTCTTAAACAGGCAGCGACTGCCCCCGCCATCCTTGAGCACTTCCAGAACAGCGCAGCGATCGACGCCGAAAAACTGGCGGATTTGAGTGAGAGATTGCGTGATCTCCACATCCACTTTTTCAGGAGCAATATTGACAAAGTGTAATGAAAGATTGGCCAGCATTTCACCAAATCTGCGAAACGTTTCCAGATTTTCTTTTGTCACGGAAAGCTCGGGATATTCCAGGCTGCTTTTGGTTGAACCGCTCATTTCATGAAGAACCTTTCTTTTAAAACAGGCGTATCTTTTAATGACGTTTCCACAGGTTTTCCGATCGTCGGGAATTCATTCTCCGTCACGTACAGAGGTTCGTCCAGCCAGGCTTTCAAGTCGGCCGGCATATTAATCAATAACTTTCTTTTTTATGATTGGAGCATAAGGAACGCGCTGTGGTGTGTCAAGGAGATTTTGGGGGATATCGGGGTCACCCCTTAAAAGCACATGCGCAAGAGAAAAAAAATCTATCGGATCGTGTTTTGAATGATTATTATAAGCAAAGTTTCACGAAAACAATAAAGCGATGGCTTGGTGGGCGATGAGAGACTCGAACTCTCGGCACCTGGCTTCGGAGGCCAGTACTCTATCCATCTGAGCTAATCGCCCGCGCTGTGTTTCTACTATATCCCATGATAATCTTCAACGAATAAAATTGTCCCCGCAAAAAAATTGACGCCAATCCAACATGCAAATGCGTCGGCATCAGCAAGATCGCCTGATCTTATGATCCGGACGATTTCATGCTTTGTCTTTTGGAGGTATGGTCTTTGCCTGAATAGAAATTGATCCAGGCCGAGCTTTGATACAAATCCCAGTTGCAAGGCGGAACAATATTTTTCCCCAGATACGCTTCCTCGCCGTGTTTCTTCAATCTTGCATATGCCCGGACGTAGATACATTTCTTTTTGTCCGGATAAACCTCGCACCATCCCTGAAAGCTGCCGCCACAGGGGCCGTTGCGCTGGCTTTTCGGACATTGCGACATCGGGCACACATAGGCCGCATCGATCAGGGCGCAATCTCCGCAGTCCCTGCAGTCAAAAAGCACAACCTTGATCACGTGTTCCAGCTTGTGAAAAGGGCCTTCCATCTTTGTCCCCTGCACTTTGCCGCAAAGATTCTTCATGGCGCCGTAAAGTTTCTTTCCCGGTTCATACATCAGTTGATGAAAGAAGCGCGAAAAACCATAGGTGCATTCAATGTCGGCATCGAGCGGCCGGTTTAGTCTTGCTGCCGGTGTTGCAAGGTTCAGCCCCGTTTCCGCATTGCGTTCAAAGTAATAGAAGCCGTCGGAAATGGGATAATCAAAATAACGGATCAGCTCGGTCCATCGGGGGGCAAGTTCCTCCCCCTGCCGGATAATCGCCTCCACCTGTTCATATTTGATGTTGTGACCGCCGATGTGCACGCCGCTGTAGCCCATCCCCTTCAAGATGGCGTACATCCTGGCGGCGCGCAAAATTCTGGCGCCTTCTCCCTTGTCAGGATCGCTGCGCTCCCGGTCAATGTCCGCAAGGAGTTTATCCGTAACGACGGAGCCCGGCAGATTGTTGCGGTTCATCATCCTGGCGGCGCCGTATGGAAGACTATAAATATTTCCCATCAGCGGAATATTGAAACCGTTCAGTTTCATAAAAAGGATCAATTCATGAAATTTTCTTGCGTCGTATCCCAGTTGCGTGACGATGAATTGTGCGCCGGCGTCAATCTTCTTTTTCAGCTTGTAGTACTGGAGCATCTGCTCCGCTTCGGTTGCCTTGAAAGGTGAGACCACCGCCCCGGCAAAGAAATCGCCGGCCTGATGACGGATCATGCCTTTGATTCCCGGATACTCAAGACCCCGGTTCATATCCGATATCAGTTGCAGGACATGGGTGGAATCCAGATCAAAAACCGGGGCAGGCCTTCCCTGATAACCCGATACCGGGTAATCACCGGTCATGGCCAGAAGGTTTCGCACCCCTGCCCGGTCCAGAGCGTATAACTGGCTTTCGATGGCATTGCGATTTTTATCCTTGCAGGTAAGATGAACAAGGGGTTCAATGCCCAGCGTGACAATTTCACCACCCATGAAATCGGCGGACATGGCCGGCGTTCCGCCCGGATTATCCGTCAGGGTCAGGGCATGAATTTTACCTCCGGCCGCCGCCTGACCGGCCAGCGTCAGGGCCTTTTCCTGAGCCGCTTCTTTTGCGCCCCTTCCCGGCACCAACTCCCAAGTAACCGGAAACTCAAGATTACTCAACAAAGCCTCTTTCAAACGATTTTCCTTCATCGCTTACTATCCTTATTTTAGCTTTTAATCTTTCGTGCACGGAAAATCTCATTTACACAAGAGCTTGTCAATCATTTTTAACAAGAATAGGTGAGAGGTCATGGGTAATAGGTCGAGGCTCCCCATGACCGCTCACCTGTTCCCTGTCACCCCTTATCCATCACTGATAACCTGTCCTTGCAGTTGTTGTTGAAATTTGGTATTTTTACGGCATGCTTCAGGAAAAGAAAAAACAAACGGGGAAATTATTATATGGCTTGGCAATGCTGGTGATTGCTTTATGGCCATCTTTCGGATTCTCCGCAACGGAAATATCCAATGTCCGGCACTGGACCGCGCCCGATCAGACACGCATCGTTTTTGATCTCAGCGCTGAACCGGACTATCAGTTCAAGATTGAGGGCAATACGATTACGCTGGAATTTTCCGACGCCTCTTTTCATTCATCACTTCCCGCTGAAAAAAAAATCAGAAAACCCGGTGTCAGCAAAATCATCTTTACGGAAGCGGAAAACAATCAGTGTAAAATTGAAATTATCCTGACGGATTATTTAACGGCTGAAGTATTCAAGTTAAAGAAATTCATGGATAAACCTGACCGCGTCGTCGTGGATATTATTCTGGAGAGGACTGAAAAAACGGCAACCGTTAAGGAACGGATGCCTCCTTCCGGAAAGAAAAGGGTCATTGTTCTGGACCCCGGCCACGGCGGAGAAGATCCCGGCGCCGTCGGCAAAAACGGAACATACGAAAAACATGTCGTACTGGCGATCAGCCGTGAAATAAAAAAAACCATTGACAAAATGTCCGGGTACCGCGCGGTATTAACCCGCGACGGGGATTATTATGTGCCTTTCAGCAAGCGGTTAAACCTGGCCAGGAAAACCAATGCAGGTCTTTTCATCAGCGTCCACGCCGACGCGGCCATCAACCGCCAGGCCAGAGGCAGTTCCGTATATTGCCTTTCCACAGGCGCCGCCAGTAATGAAGCCGCAAAATTACTGGCTAAAAACGAAAACCTGTCCGATATCATCGGCGGTGTTCCCAATGGCGAGGGCAATAATCAATCCGATGAGATCATCCTGAATATGTTTCAAACCAACACCATCAACCTGTCGAAAACATTTGCTTCCAACTTGATCGATCAGATCGGCCGTGTACACTGTCTGAAATACCCTGTTTTTCATGAAGCGCCTTTCCGTGTTTTGAAGCTGCCGGACACGCCCGCCGTCCTACTGGAAACGGCTTATATTTCCAACGCAGAGGAGGAGCAATTGTTGAAAAAAAACATCTTCCGAAAAACAATCGCTTCGGCGGTTTCCTCATCCGTCGTCAATTACTTTGCGGATTCATCTGCCGTTGCGTCACCCCATGACGCGAACAAACCAGAAAGCGAGGTTCCTCCCGGGGCCACAAAGATCGCAAAGGCCACCCGCCCGATAAAAATGATCACCTATCCTGTGAAACGCGGCGACAACCTGAATGCTATCGCCAAGCAGCATGAAACGACCCTGGCAACGCTTTTAAAGCTGAACCGGATGAAGTTGAACGATCCTCTCTATGTCGGGCGGAAAATTCTTATTCCGGTCGCGGTAACTGAGCCTGCCGATAGAAAACGCCTGAAAAAATATACGGTCAAAAAAGGCGATACGCTGTTTGCTCTGGCCAAAAGCAGTTCCACGACGATTGATGAATTGCGACGCCTTAATCATATGACGGATGATGATGTTTTATGGTCGGGACGGAAAATTAAATTGCCCCAACAAGCGTCAACCGTTCCGTAACGTGTAAATCCACGTTTAAACCTTTGGCCTTTTCAAGGAGGTCTCTATGACAGCAGCAACCGAACAAGCGCTATGCGGCCTGCGCGATCTTTCCATGATCAAATGGTATGTCATTCCGCTCATGGCAATTGTCTTTTATATTTATGTCCGCGAAATGAAAGAAGCGAAGAAAACCGGGGACTGGAACGCCGTTTTAGCCGGATTAACAATTTTCGGCGTCGATTTCTTCAACGAAACCTGGAATGGCTGGGTCCTGCATTTCACCCAGCGTTCCGCCTTCTGGACAACGCCCGGCGACACCGCATTGCGCACTCTGGTTGGCTGGAATATTGAAATCATGTTTATGTTTTTACTGCTGGGCATCATCTACTACCATACCCTTTCGGACAGCAAAAAAGAGAAAATTCTGGGGCTTCCCGAAAAATGGTTCTGGGCAATCAGCTACAGCATCTTTTGCGTTTTGATCGAATGCGTGTTGAATCTCGGCGGGCACCTGGTCTGGGAATATCCCTTCTGGTATTTATCTTTGAAAGGCATCTGGCTGATATTCCTGATCGGCTATTTTCACTTTTTCTGTTTTGCCATTTTGGTCATCAGCCTCAAAACCATGAGGGCGAAATTGACAACCGTTGGCATCATTTACGCCGTGCCTGTTTTAATGAATATCCTCGCTTTGGGTTTCTGGGGCTGGAGGTATTAAGGACATGGAACGACGGCGCCTGCTGATAGCTATTGCAACTTAGTTGCAATTTTGGTACGCAGACACATGATGAAAGACAATCTTATGGACCCCGACATGACTGAAACCCTCCAGCAGGCAGGTATTGCAGAAACACCGCAGCGGATGGCAGTCTTGGCAATCCTTCAAAACGCCGCTAGACCGCTCAGCATCAACCTTATCCGCGCGAAGCTGGAAACAAATATTCGCATCAACAAAGTAACGGTTTACCGGATTATTTCCCTTTTTAAGACGCGGGGGGTGATCCGGGATGTTGTATCAACCGGCGGGACTGTTTATTTTGAAATGGCAACGGTAGATCATCCGGTACATCCGCATTTCAACTGCAAAAGCTGCGGCGCCCTGAACTGCCTCACGCCGCTGACTTTTTCTCAGGCACGTCAACTGACCGCCGCGCGCGAAGACTACAGCGTTGATCATATCGAAATTAATATTTCGGGACTTTGCCACGGCTGCCTTCAGGCAACGAAGTTGCAAAGACAACAGGGGAAAAAAAGACCATGATGGTGTTCATCAAAAAAGGGTTACTTGTTGTGTTGCTTGGACTTTTGTTGGTTCTATCCTGCAAACAGGCCGAGGAACCTGCCCGCAAAGATACCCGCCTGAACGTTGTGGCCACAATTTTCCCCTTGTGCGATTTTGCCCGCAATATCGGAGGAGACAAAGTCACGGTTACGATGCTGCTTCCCCCCGCATCCGATGCGCATCACTATGAATTAAAGCCCAATGATATCGTCCGGGTCAGCAAAACGGATATTTTCCTGTTCACCAGCTTTGAAATGGAGCAGTGGGCCTATAAAATTATCAATACCGCCGCTGAAAAGACGAACATGCTGGCGGTTGAAACCGGTCAGGGAGCCTCTTTATTGCCTTTGTCGTCGTTCCATGAGCATGATGCGGAACATCAACCCGGCCTTCCGGAAACCGATCCGGAACACGCCTCCAGGTTTGATCCGCATATTTGGCTGGACTTGGATAACGCGCAGAAAATAGTTGATAATATTGCAAAAGCTTTCATCAATAAAGATCTGAAAAACAGCGAAACCTATAAAAGAAATGCGCAAGCCTATAAACTCAAACTGATAGATCTGGATCAAAAATACCAGGCGCAGTTAGCAAATTGCAGGACAAGAACGATTCTGCATGCCGGACACTGGGCTTTTGCTTACCTGGCTGAGCGGTACCATATAAAATACCTGTCGGCTTATAATATGTCGGCGGACGCGGAGCCGTCGCCGCAACAGATGTTAACGCTGATCGAACAAATCAAAGCACAAAAACTGAAATATATTTATTACGAAGATTTGACATCGCCAAAGCTGGCCAGAACAATTGCGGAAGAAACAGGCGCGGAAACACTCAAACTCAACAATGGGCACGACATCAGTAAAAAAGATTTTCAGGCAGATATATCATTTCTCACGCTGATGGAAAGAAATCTGGCAAATCTCAAAAAGGGAATGCAATGCCCATAATTCGTGTAGATGATTTGACCTTCCGTTACAACGGAACGGATGTGATCAGCAACATCACCTTTGCGGTGGAAAAAGGCGTCTATCTGGCCATTGTGGGACCCAACGGTTCGGGTAAGAGTACGCTGATTAAAAATATCCTGGGCATTTTACATCCGGAACAAGGCAAGGTGGAACTGTTCGGCGCACCTCTTGCTATTTTCCGCCAGTGGCAAAAAATCGGTTATTTGCCGCAGCGACTCAGTGGGTTAAGCGTGCATTTCCCCGGGACGGTGGAGGAAATCGTTCAAATGGGCATGCCGAAAAAAGATTCAGTCCATTTGAAACGCACACTGGAAATGATGGCGATAGGCCATCTGGCCTCGCGTCTGATCGGCGAGTTGTCTTACGGTGAACAGCAGCGAGCCATGCTGGCAAGGGCGTTGATAAGACATCCGGAACTGCTGATTTTTGACGAACCAACCACCGCGCTGGATCCCGAAACCAGGGAAATGTTCTATTCGCTGACGCAGCAGATGAGCCGGACGGAGGGAACAACTGTTATTCTGGTCACCCATGATAGCGGGGTTATCGGTCAATACGCGCAGAATCTTCTTTATCTGGACAAGAAAGTCATCTTCTCAGGAACCTTCAAGGATTTTTGTTCTTCTCAGGATATGGCCGGGTTTTTCGGCCCGACCAGCCAACACATCATTTGCCATCAGCACGACCAGACGGGGAGATCCAGCTAATGGACCTGTTTGAAATCTTCCATTATGGATTTGTTCAACGGGCGCTGCTTGCAGGCGCCTTGATTGCTTCCGTCTCGGCGCTGCTGGGGATGTTTCTCGTCCTGCGCCGTTTCTCTTTGATCGGCGACGGTCTTGCCCATACCACCTTCGGCAGTGTTGCCGTTGTGCTGTTAATCGGCGTCAGTCCTTTTTATGTGACCCTGGCGGCCTTGCCGCTGGTGATGCTTTCCTCCCTGGCGATTTATAAATTAACGTCATCTCGCAAGATCAACGCGGATGCGGCCATCGGCATTGTTTCTTCACTGGGAATTGCCACAGGGATTATCCTGGCCAGCCTGTCCGGAGGATTCAACGTTGACTTATTCAGCTATCTTTTTGGAAATATTCTCACTGTGAATAATACAGAACTGCTGCTTTCTCTGATCATCTTTTTGATAGTCGTGACGATGGTGATCTATTGCTATGATGATCTGCTCGCGGTAACCTTTGATCAGGAACTGGCCCAAAGCATGGGCGTTAAAACCGGACGGATTAACGTGATCCTCTTCCTCCTGACAGCCATTGCCGCCGTTCTAGCCATGAAGGTTGCCGGGATCATGCTGGTTTCCGCGATGCTGATTCTGCCGCCGCTGACCGCCCTGCAATTGTCCCTCCGTTTCCGGACCACGATGATCACGGCGGTCGGTTTTGCCGTCGGGGCGGTTTTCTGCGGAATCATTTTTGCTTTTTTATGGAATTTACCGGCAGGCGCACTGATCGTCCTTTTTAATATCTTCTTTCTTTTGCTCATTTTCGCGGCCAAAAAGCTTTCTGTTCTGCGGAGGTAAAGCCCGATGTCGATGACCGGGATTTTTGCAAATTTTTCCAATCTGCTTTTCATGGCCTCAATTTTTCTGGGCCTTTTTCTGCCGCAGGCGGCACAAGGATCTTCCATGCTGATCCTGCCGGCATTAATGATAACGCTCACGGTGACTTTACTGTGGTTTCCCGGCGGTTTTTTTAATAAACCCAAAACGCTCCTTTCCGGAGCGCTCTGGGGCAATCTGATGAACTACCTGATTTTGGGCAATCTGATTATTCTGGGAAGTATTTTTTTGATACGCGATGAAAAATTCTGGACTGGTTTGGCCCTGATCGCCGCCGTCCCCCCTGCCGTGGCTATTTTGTCCCTGAGCAAAAAAATGCGAGGCGACAAGATGCTGACCCTGGCGGGTTTTACCGGAGCTTATTTAGGAGCGCTCATCCTGGTTCCTCTGATTGGCGCCGCTTTTCTCAAGTATATTCCCATTCATTACGACAAATTGATTATTCTGACGGTTACATTGATCGTGATGCCGCTCGGTCTTTCCCGTATTGCCGTTGACCGAAACTGGGATGTCGTCATCGAACGCTACGAGGGAATCATTTTGGACGGGTGTTTTTTCGTTGTTTTCTATGCCTTGGTATCCAACAATGCCTGTCTGATCAGGAAGTTGCCTTTGGAGATCATCTTTATTGCGGTTCTTGCCTTTGCCGTCGTTTTGTTGATCAATGTCATTTTGGCGCTTATCGGTCGATTTTACAAAGTTTCCCCTTCCACCCTTTCATCGCTTCTGCTGCTCGGAACGATGAAAAATTATGGTTTGGCCGGCGGCATTGCGCTGTATATCTTCAATCCTGAAGCGGCTGTGCCCGCCCTAATATTTTCCGTGGTGATGTTTTTGAATACGATCTTTCTGAAATTCCGGGTACGCAATAGCGGTCGGTCTCCAGCCCCAGAGTAGATACTCCCAATTGATATTTGACAAAACCGGCAGGCTGCCTATACTCATTTCAAACAAGCAGGAAAAGGCGCTTCTCACCATTTTAAAAGTGAAGAATGTAAAGACAAAATCAGGGGACTTGAAATCAAGCCCCCTGATTTTATATAGCAAACACTTGCAGGATTTCTATTTATTTTTATCGACTCTATCTTTTAGTTCTTTGCCGACTTTAAAAAACGGCAGTTTCTTGGGTTCAACTTTAATTTTTGTGCCAGTTTTGGGATTTCGTCCCGTATAAGAGCCATATTCTTTAACGACAAAGCTACCAAATCCTCGAATTTCAATGCGACCGCCTTTTTTTAACTCATCGGTAAAACCTTTGAAAACAAGGTCAACAACATCAATTGCCCTTTTTTCCGTTAAATTTTGCTTCCTACTCAAAGCTTCAATCAGACCGGACTTGTTCATAAAGCCTCCTTAAGACTATTTACAGATGGATCGCCTGATATTTGTCATGTTCGATGATCAGCGCGCACGTGGGCGACTATTATGTATTTTTAAACGATTGTCAAGAATATTTTTACCTTTTTTGGCTGTCAAAATCATTGAGCAACTGTTTGATTTCACGGCTGGTCAGACTCCGCCACTGGCCTTCTTTCAGGCCGGCCAAAGTAATACTGCCTATGGATTCGCGCACCAGGCGGGTCACCTGACGGTTAATTGCCTCAAAGCCTCTGCGAATAATTCTGTTCTTACCTTCGCGCAGGGTTAGGCTAAGCCAGGTGCTTTTATCATTGATCTTCTCGATTTTTAAATTCTCCGGTTTAAATACCCCGTCCGGCAATGAGATACCTTTATTCATTTGCTTTAATTCTTCCCTGCTGAAACGTCCCGAAATCTTCACCCGGTAAGTTTTAGGCACCTCGAAACGCGGATGCTGAATTTTTTGCGCGAACGCCCCGTCATTGGTTAAAATCAAAAGCCCCGACGACTCATAATCAAGCCTGCCCACGGGATAAACCCGTTCCGGAACATTTTTCGTCAGATCAACAACGGTCGGTCTTTTCTGCGGATCGGACATGGTTGTCACGTATTCTGCGGGTTTATGCAAAGCAATGTAATAATGAGTTATTTCCAGAGAAATTGTATTGCCGTCAACCCGGATCACGTCTTTTTGGGGATCGGCTTTAACACCCAATTCGGTTACCACCTCGCCATTAACACTCACCCGTCCCGATGTTATCAGCGTTTCGGCATGACGGCGCGAATCAATACCGGCCGCGGCAATAATCTTCTGTAAACGTTCTTTCATGAGCTGCTGTCATCCTCATCAATCTCCTGAACGAAAGATTCGTGCTCTGGCGTTTCCGGCTCCTGAATATTTTCTTCAGCAGTATTTTCGACAGTCTCTTCGATCGTTTCTTCAACGGTTTCCAGTTCAAGAATCCCCTGCTGTTCGGTAATCTCCTTCAGCTCTCTCATCGTCGGCAGATCTGACAATTCTTTGAGATTGAATACTTCCAGAAATTTTTTGGTTGTGCCGTAGATAATGGGTTTGCCCGGCACGTCCTTGCGGCCGACGATGCGAATCAGTTTCTTTTCCAGAAGACCCTTGAGGGGAGCGCCGACATCAACCCCTCGAACACTTTCAATTTCCGCTTTTACCACCGGCTGCCGGTAAGCCACAATAGCCAGCGTTTCCAGCGCTGCCGGAGACAGGGACGCTGGTTTTGCGCCTTTGAGTTTTTTAATCCAGCTGGCGATCTCCGGCCGGGTGCGAAACTGAAAACCACCGGCGACCTCCTGGATGCTGATGCCGCCCCGGCGTTCTTCATATCCGGCCATCAACGTATCCAGCGTTTCTCTGACTTCGGTTTTATCTACACCGTCCAGAACGGCACAGATTTTTTCCAGCGCCAGAGGCGATTCGGATGAAAGAATTAATGCTTCAATAACGGCTGAAATATTTTCCATTTAAGCCTCCACGGCCGGGAAAATTCGAATGACGCCAAACGCCGCCGTCTGATAAGCTTTGATCATCTTCAGTTTGATGAGCTCCAGCAGGGCCAGAAATGTATAGACGATGCGTCGGCGGTCTTTTCTTTCTCCCAGTAATTCTTCAAAGGTAAGATTTTTTTCGCGCGTCAGGCGCTCCATGACATCGTTGATGATATCCGCCAGTGATAATTTTTCCAGATCAATCTCCATCAGTTCCTTGTTATCCAGGCGTGAAACGATCTGGTGAAAGGCCTCAATCAGCTCAAAAATACTCACGTCAATCAGTTCATCGTCATCCGCTGCTTTTTTACTTTCCTCGGGAAGCGGCGCGGATCGTTTAAACACATCCCGTTCCAGAAGAGGTCTTTGCGCCAGTTCCGCGGCCGCGTCCTTAAAAGTCTGGTATTCCAGAAGCTGGCGGACCAGTTCGGCGCGCGGATCATCTTCCTGCTCTTCGGTTGAAGGCTCCTCCGGCACGGGCAGCAGCATGCGGGACTTGATGTGAATCAGGGTCGATGCCATGACCAGATACTCGCCGGCCAGGTCCAGATTCAGCGATTTGATGATATTCAGATAGTCAAGATACTGCTGGGTGATCAAAGCGACAGGAATATTATAAATATCGATTTCATTTTTCTTGATCAGATATAACAGCAGATCCAGAGGACCTTCAAAAATATCCAGTTTGATCGCATAATCTGTCGGTTGTGCTTCACTCATATATCTCTTTATATTTTAACGGCTTCACGGACCTCTGCCAGGGTCTGGCGGGCGATTTTCGTCGCCCGGGCGTTGCCGTCGATGATAATATCATGGATTTCCGGCAAGTGGGCCAGATAATAATCCATACGCTCATGAACCGGCGCCATCGCTTCTTCAATGCGCGCCGCCAGCATTTTTTTGCAATCGATGCAACCGATGCCGGCAACGCGGCACTCCCTGTTGATTTCAGCCGCGCTTTCAGGGGAAGAATAAAGGCCATGGAAGGTAAAGACATTGCATATCTCGGGATTGCCGGGATCTTTTTTCCTCATCCGCTGCGGATCGGTAAACATGGAAGCAATTTTCTGATGCAGCTGGCTGCCGCGGTCAGACAGATAAATGGAATTATCATAGGATTTGCTCATTTTCCGGCCGTCGATGCCCAGCAATTTCGGTACGCTGGTCAGAAGCGGCTCCGGAACGGGGAAGACATCTTTTTGATAGATATAATTAAAGCGCCTGGCGATTTCACGGGTCAGCTCAATATGCGGCAACTGGTCAACACCGACCGGCACGCCATAAGCTTTATACATGATAATATCAGCCGCCTGCAAAACGGGATAGCCCAGGAAACCGAAGGTGGATAAATCTTTGGAGGTCAGTTCCGCCTGCATTTCTTTATACGTGGGATTGCGCTGCAGCCAGGGCAGCGGCGTAATCATGGATAAAAGCAAAAACAACTCAGCGTGTTCCTTGATGGCCGATTGGACAAACAGGGTGCTTTTGGCCGGATCAAGGCCGGCGGCCAGCCAGTCGATGACCATGCTGACACCGTTGTCCCTGATCGACTCCGTTGACGCGTATTCACTGGTGATCGCGTGCCAGTCGGCCACGAAGTAAAAACAGTCGTAGTCTCCGCTCTTCTGAAGATCGACCCAGTTGCCCAACGCCCCGTGTAAATTTCCCAGATGCAGACGACCGGTAGGCCGCATTCCGCTGAGGATTCTTTTTCGTTTCAAAATAAAAACTCCTTGCCACGGATGAATAAATGCACCAAGGCCCCCGATTGTCAAACAAAGAATGCGGAGGCCTTGGATTCAATAAAACTTTAAAACACTATTTCACTTTGTCGGTCAGCGTCTTGCCGGCCTTGAATTTCACAACTTTCTTGGCGGCAATCTTTATCTCAGCGCCAGTCTGGGGATTACGGCCTTTTCTTGCTTTTCTTTTAACAACAGAGAACGTGCCAAATCCAACCAGTCCCAGTTTGCCGCTCTTTTTAAGTTCCTTGGTCACTGCCCCGACAAACGCGTCCAGCGTAACGCCCGCAGCTACTTTGGAGATATTTGCCTCATCCGCCATCACACCAATCAATTCTGCCTTTGTCATTCCTTACCCCTCCCTTTCCTGAAATTAAACGTTAATTTTGAGAACCTGCTTTTTTATATTTGATGAAACCTGCTTGGTTACTCGTTTGACGAAGCGTTTCATGCTTCAAACGCAAGCTACGCCTAACACAAAAAAAAACAACAATCAAGAAAAAAGTAATTGCACCTCGGCTGTCCCGCAACAATTCCGCCCGATGAAGCGCCATCATTCTCCCGGAAAAAACCGCGTACAAAAAAAATTTCCTGACAGGATTATTTTATGCAAACCCGGCGAACCTGGTTAAAATCGGTGGCGCCTTTGAGCGCTTTTTGGATACCGTCCTGGAGAAGCGTCGTCATACCTTCCTCCATGGCCTTGGCTCGAAGAATTTCAACCGGTTCTCTTTTCATCACCAGTTTCTTAATCGTATCGGTGGCTACGACCAGTTCGTGAATGCCCATTCTGCCTTTGTAGCCGCTTTTATCGCAAGCGTCGCATCCCTTGGGACGATAAAGTTTTAAATGATCGTCATAAGAAATCCCCAATCTGGCAAAATGTTCAGCGCCATAAGCCTCAATAATTTCTTCGAATTCCTCTTTGGACGGATGATATTCCTCCTTGCATTTTTTGCAAAGTGTACGGACAAGACGCTGGGCAAGAATACCCAGCAGGGCGTCGGCGAAGTTCAGCGGGTCAATCCCCATATCCAGCAGACGGACAATGGTTTCGGGGGCGCTGTTGGTATGCAGGGTGCTGAAGACAAGGTGACCGGTCAGAGATGCTTCAACGCCTGTCTTGGCCGTTTCCAAATCGCGCATTTCACCGACCATGATAACATCCGGGTCGGCGCGCAGGAAAGCGCGCATGGCCGCCGCGAAATCAAACCCGATTTTAGGCTGCACCTGCACCTGACGCAGCCCGTATTGCGTAATTTCCACCGGGTCTTCGGCCGTCCATATTTTCCTGTCCACCGTATTAATATAGTGGAGCGCTGAATGGAGGGTTGTTGTTTTTCCGGAACCTGTCGGGCCGACGACCAGGACCATGCCGTAAGGCTTGGTGATCACCTTGATCAATTCATCCAAGTTGCGTTGCAGCAGTCCCATGCCGTCAATCGGCATCAGGGAGTCGCTTTTGGCCAGAAGCCGCATGACGATGTCTTCAACGCCGCCTTGTGTGGGAATGGTGGCCACACGCAGTTCCAGATCTTCGCCGGAGCTCTTTCTGAATTTGATTTTGCCATCCTGCGGCTTTCTTTTTTCGGTAATGTCCAGATTGGACATGATCTTGAGACGGGAAATCATCGCTTGCCGGTAGCTGAAAGGAACCGTCTGGTAAATAGCGCAGTCGCCGTCCACACGAAAACGGATTTCCACGTTTTTTTTGCCGATGTTCGGTTCGATATGAATATCCGAACAGCGGCGCGTGGACGCATCGTTGATAATTTTATTGACGAGTTGCATAATCACGCTGTCGGATTCCGTAACGGCCTCCGTGCCGTCTTCATCGACCTCGCCTCCTCCGTCTTCATCCAGTTTGCCCAGAAGTTCGGTAAATGATTGTCCGCTGTCGGTGTTGCCAAAAAAGAGGTTAATGTATTTTAAAATATCTTCAGACAGGGCAACATCATACTTCACCTGCTTTGTTTTGAGAAGATTTTCGATGGCGTCTCTTTTGATGATATTGTTGGGGTCATCGACAAGCACATAAATATTGCCGTCTTTTTTTTCCAGCGGAACCCACAGTTCACGGGTGAGGTAATCCTTCTTCAAATTTTTCGTTAAATCGCCGGGAATAACTGTTTTATCGTTGAAATCAATAAACCGACAGCGGTAAAAATCTTCAAAAGAGTGACCGATATCACCCTTGGAAATTTTATACTTGCTCATCAAATATTGTTCGATGGTTTGTTTTTGTTCGCGCGCTTCCTCCCAGGCTGCTTCCAGTTCATCCTCTTTCAGCAATCCGCGGGTCACCAGAAAATCGAATCGCGTTTTCCGGCGGCGCGTAAAACGCTGCTGGTTGTGAAAGGCAACCCCCAGGACTTCGGCAATCTCCACCACCAGAGCAATTTCCGCCTGCGTGAATTTACTGTCCCCCGTTTTCCGGTTGATGATTTGGATGACGCCCATGAGCTTATCTTGATAAAAAACCGGCGTGGCAAGGATTTGTTTGGTCCTGAACCCTGATTTTTTATCCCAACTGGGATCGAAAGACAGTTCAAAATCGCAGGCTTTGAGTTCATCTTGATTATAAGCGTCGGCGATATTCACGATATTGTATGTGCTGGCCACATAGCCGGCAATGCTTCGATTGTTGATGGGGACGCGAATTTCCTTCAGCTGGGACCCTGCCAGAAACATGGAATAAATTTCATTTCTGCCTTGATCAACGACATAAATCGTCACAGAAAAAGCGTTAAATAAGTTCAGGATGCCGTCTTTTAATTCGACCAGAATTTGGGGAATATTCTGCGCCGCATGAATGCGGTTGGTGATTTCCTGAAGATTTTTGCGTATGCGCAGTTCTTCATCCATGCTGATTTTTGGATCAGGTTGAGACGGAGCAGATTTAACCTGAGCAGGTTTAACCGGAACAGGTTTCAGCGGAACAGCTTTCAGCGGATCACTCATAACTCACCTTCTCCATCTTTATTTTCTCAGATCAAAAACGCGATTATTGTAACAAGCGCTAAAATGAATGTCAACAAAACTGATTTTCATGTTCTGTCGCCAAAAAATCCACGATGAAGCTTTTCATCCGTCAGCCGGCGGTGACAATTTTTGAAAAATCGGCGATTTTATGGAAAAGCGCCGAAATTGCCGCCAAAAGGGATAAACGGTTGAAGCGGATTTTTTCATCCTTGTCCATCACCATGACGTGCTCAAAAAAAGCATCCACCGATGGACGCAGAGCGGCAAGCTTATTGAGCGCGGCGTTGAAATCTTTCTCGGCAATGCCTTTTTCCACGCGTGTGCCGATATTTTCGAACGTCGAAAATAGCTTAATTTCAGCGTCATGGGAGAGCAGGTTGACATCCACCTGCCCTTCGCAAAAATCCTTTAAAATATTGTCGATCCGCTTGAAGGCGACCGAGAGAGGTGCAAATTCCGGATTCGCTCGAAAGGCCTGCAGCGCCTGAATTTTTTCGATCGCCAGGACAAAATCGTCAATGTCCGCGGACAAAACCGCGTCCACCGTATCGTAGGCATAGCCCTGGCTGATCAGTTGATTCTGCAGACGTCCCTTGAAAAATTCCAGAACGTCTTTTTTGACGTCTTCGACCGGCTTCTTCAGAACATCTTTCAGCGCGGCAAGGCATTCATCGACCAGGAAATGCAGACTCAATGTATAGCGGCGCGATAAAATAATATTAATGACGCCAAGAGCCTGGCGGCGTAAAGCGTAAGGATCAGCCGTTCCGGTCGGCGGCATGCCCACCGCGAAAAAGCCGACAATGGTGTCTATTTTATCAGCGATGCCGACGATGGCGCCTTCATCGGTTTGGGGCAGATCGCCGCCGGCGACAATCGGCAGATAATGCTCATAAATGGCATTGGCAATTTCCGGCTTTTCGCCGGCTAACAGCGCGTATTCACGCCCCATAATACCCTGGAGTTCCGCAAACTCCCCTACCATGAGCGATTCCAGATCAGCCTTGGCCAAAAGCGCCGCGCGGTCCACATTTTTCTTCACCGACGGTTTAACCTTTGCGGCAATTTTGACCGCCAGCTTACGGAAGCGCAGAACCTTTTTATGGGAAGTCCCCAGCAGGGTATGAAAGACCACTTTTTTCAACGACTCTACACGGTTTTCCAGCGGGGTTTTTTTGTCTTCCTCAAAGAAAAACGAAGCGTCGGCCAGGCGGGCGCGCAACACGCGTTCATTGCCTTTGGCCACGACGTCCAGATCGCGGGCACGGGTATTGCTGACGGCAATGAAATAGGGCAAAAGCTTGCCCTCATCATTAACAACGGGGAAATATTTCTGATGCGAGATCATCGTCGTGGTTAAAACGTCCTTGGGAATTTTCAAATAATCCTCATCAAAGCCGCCGCACACAATCACCGGGTATTCCACGATAAACGTGACGGTTTCCAGCAGGTCTTCCGTGTAAAAAAGCCTGCCGCCAACTTCGGACGCCGCCTTTTGGGCTTCTGCGAGGATCATTTTTTTTCTTTCCGCGGGATCGGCAATCACGAAATGCTCCCTGGCCCCGGAGAGGTAATCTTCAAAACCGGAAACGGCAAAAGGCTCAGGACTCATAAAGCGATGACCGCGGGACGTGTCGCCGCTTTCAATATCTTCAATTTTCAGCGGAACAACCTTGCCCCCATAGAGCGCCAGCAGCCAGTGTACAGGCCGGGCAAAACGCAAATCGTACGCAGCCCAGCGCATGGATTTCCGGAAAGGAATGGCCAGAAGAAAACTTTTCAGAATTTCCGGCAGCAGGTCGGCCGTCGGCTGGCCGGCAATGGTCTTGCGCGCGCCGAGGTATTCTCCTTTCTCCGTGACAATCGTTTCCAGTTGAGAGACGTCCATCCCCTGCCCTCTGGCAAATCCCAGAGCGGCTTTAGTCGGCTGGCCATTTTGATCAAAGGCCGCCTTTTTAGCCGGCCCCATCTTTTCAATCGTCTGATCTTCCTGTTTTGGCGAAATTTCCGCGATGCGCAGAAACAGCCGTCGGGGGGTGGCCAGACAACGTATTCCTTCGCAGGCGATTCGTTTTTCCGTAAGCATTTTGCGGATAATCTCTTCCATATCCACCACCGCTTTGGATAAAAACCCCGCGGGAATTTCTTCAGTGCCGATTTCAAAAAGCAGTTCGTTGCTCATCTTGTCTCCAGGTCGCTTAGTTATTCTTTAAGAGGGGATACCCCAGTTCTTCGCGTTGTTTGATGTACAGTTCAGCGCTAATCCTTGCCAGATTGCGCACCCGGCCGATGTAGCTGGTGCGTTCAGCGACGCTGATGGCGCCGCGGGCATTGAGCAGATTGAAGGTATGGGAACATTTCAGACAGTAATCGTAAGCAGGCAGGGCCAGATGTTTTTCAGCAATGCGCAGGGCTTCCTCTTCGTAAGCGTCGAAAAGTCCGCGCAGCATCGGAATATCGGCCACTTCAAAGTTGTAGGTGGAAAATTCCACCTCGCCTTTATGGTGCACGTCGCCGTATTTAACTTTGTCCGTCCACTGCAAATCATAGACATTATTGATGCCCTGAATATACATGGCGATGCGTTCCGTTCCGTAGGTCAGTTC
The DNA here is from genome assembly GCA_964405915.1 of uncultured Smithella sp. GTDB lineage: Bacteria > Desulfobacterota > Syntrophia > Syntrophales > Smithellaceae > UBA8904. Next base: position 18,560 of record CAYOPU010000013.1, read on the forward strand.
AGCGCAAACCGGATTACAGTCGAAGCCGCCGACCTGCTGAAAGTAAGTAAACTGTGAGATTTCCATACCATCCAGCCAGACCTCCCAGCCCAGTCCCCACGCGCCCAGCGTCGGAGATTCCCAGTCATCTTCAACAAAACGGATGTCGTGTTCGAGCGGATCAATGCCGAAGCTCTTCAGCGAATTGAGATAAAGTTCCTGAATGTTGACAGGCGATGGCTTCATGATGACCTGATACTGGTAATAGTGCTGAAGGCGGTTGGGGTTTTCGCCATAGCGACCGTCGGTCGGCCTCCTTGACGGCTGCACGTAAGCCACGTTCCACGGTTCCGGGCCAAGGGCGCGCAGGCAGGTGGCGGGATGAAACGTTCCCGCACCGACCTCCATATCATAAGGCTGCTGAATAATGCAGCCCTGGGAATGCCAGTACTGTTCGAGCGCAAATATTAATTCCTGAAAAGTCACAATGTCCTCCTTAAAGGGATTGTCGGCCAGAAGCACAGACGTCCAAGAGATCCGTATCTTCAAATTTACAGGAGGTTACCTAGCACGAAAGGGTGACAGGGTCAATATCAAAGGGTAAATGCCAATTTCGCCTTGACAAACAGTCATGACTATGGTTTACGAGCTATCTTATTACTTTTAGGGGTTTAAACATGAAAAAGATTTTGACCAATAAATCGAATACCAAAAGGAAGAGATCCCACGGGTTTCTTGTCCGTATGGCATCCAAAACCGGCAGGCTTGTCCTGACCCGTCGCAGAGCCAAGGGCAGAAAACGCTTAACCGTATAAATTTGTGATATTATCGTCCCGCACGGATGGTGGGTTTCCATGCATGAAAGCACAATCTTTCCGAAGAGCGGAAAAAGTCACTAATAAAAGCAACTATCGGATTATTTACGAACAGGGGGTCAGAAGAAGTTCACGATTCTTTACCATTATCATCTGCGGCAACTCGCATGCAGTCAGACGCATGGGCATGACCGTCACGAAAAAGACGGGCAATGCCGTTTTTCGCAATCGAACAAAACGACTGATTCGGGAATTCTTCCGCCGCAACAAAGACCTGTTTCCCGCGGGACATGACGTTGTCGTCATGGCCAGAAAAAACATCCCGCCTCTTACCTATCAGGAAACATGCAGGGAATTGACCGAACTCTTCAACCGCAAAACCGGCAGATAAAATATGTTCAGAAAAGTTTTGGCCAATTTCTTTGTTTTTGTCATTCGTTTATACCAGGCCTGTATTTCACCATTCTTTTTCACGTCATGTTGCCGCTTTCACCCGTCCTGTTCGCAATACGCGATTGATGCCATTAAACAACACGGACCGGCAAAAGGGACTTATCTGGGCGCGAAAAGAATTCTGCGCTGCCATCCCCTGCATCCCGGCGGTTACGATCCCGTCAAGTAAACAATGAAATTGGAGGTACCCTCATGGACAAAAGAACCATTTTAGCCATCGTCCTGTCGCTGGCTGTTCTTTTGGTTTATCAATTCTTTTTTGTCAAACCGCCCGTTCCCCGGAAGGCGCTAGCGCCTCAACAATCAACCGGGCAAGTCAAAAAGGATGTTGCGTCCACTGCGACATCCACTCCGGCCACGGCAACCACCATTGCCAAGACCGCCCCGAAAACAGTTGCCGCCAAACCGGAAGCCCCCCCGCGCGACATAAAAGTCGAAACTACGCATTATACGGCGATTTTCTCCACACGCGGCGCGGCGCTGAAATCCCTGAAACTCAAAGGTTATTATCAGGACTGCCCCGAGTGCACCGACGATATCTGGCCGAAGATCAAAAATATTTTCACGGGAACGAAAAATCCGGTCAAGCCCAAAACGAAAGACTTTATTGAACTGGTTGATGTTCGCGAGGGCATGCCTTATCCGCTGGCGGTCACCTTTCCGGATTCCAGCGCTGATGTCTCCCCGGACGCGGTTTTTGACACAACGACAGGCAAACTGGACTTGATCAGCGCCAAAGAAAAGCAGCAGCTTGTTTTCACAAAATCTTACGACAACATCAAAATCGAAAAGATTTTCACATTTGATCCGTCAGGATACTCGATCGGCATGGAAGTCAAAGTTTATAATCTGACGGAAGCGCCCATCACACAGATTCCGAAACTGAACTGGTATCAGTATGTCGATCCGTTGAAAGTTGACGACAGTTACGGGCATGACGGTCCTGCCGCCTCGGTCGGAGGCAGCATTGAACGTCAGGACGTCAAGAAGCTGGACAGTGAAAGCATCCTGGGCCCGAATGTTTTGTGGAGCGCGTTTGAAAGCAAATATTTCATTGCATCCGTCATCCCGGAAAATCCGTCTTTGACCAGCATCGTCATGACCCGCGACGCAAACAACATGGTTGCCGTCGGCATGAAAGGCCGCAAGGAATTAATCCCCGCCAGACAAAACAGTGTTTTCTCGTACTCGCTTTATCTCGGCCCCAAACAATATGACCTGCTGAAAACCCTGGGTGTCGGTCTGGAAAGCGCCATCGATTTTGGCTGGTTTAAATGGCTGGCGATTCCCGCCCTGTATATTCTGAACTTCCTGTATGGTTTCGTCATGAACTACGGCATCGCGATTATCATTTTGACCACCATCATCAAAATCATCTTCTGGCCGCTGGGCAACATGAGTTACAAGTCCATGAATGAAATGAAAAAGCTGCAGCCGAAAATCGAGGCCCTGAAGGAAAAATATAAAAATGATCAGGCGAAGATCGGGCAGGAAACGATGGCGCTCTACCGCGAGCACAAAGTCAATCCGTTTTCCGGCTGTCTGCCGATGCTTATCCAGATTCCCGTATTTTTCGGTCTTTACAAGGCTCTGATGTATTCCATCGAGTTGCGTCACTCGCCGCTGTTTTTCTGGATACAGGATTTGTCGGCGCATGATCCCTATTACATCACCCCGATCATCATGGGCGCCACGCAATTCATTTCGCAGAAAATGACCCCGGCCATGGGCGATCCGATGCAGCAGAAGATCATGCTGTTCATGCCGATTATCTTTACTTTTTTCTTTTTAAATTTCCCGTCCGGGCTGGTAATTTACTGGCTGTTCAACAACATTTTACAAATCGGCCAGCAATTCTATATTAATAAAAAACTGGCGTAAGAATACGCTGATACACGGAGTTCAATATGAGTTCAAAGACATTGGAAATAGAAGGAAAAACGATTGACAGCGCCATTAAAAAAGCCTGCGGTGATTTCGGCGTTCCCCGTGAAAAATTAAATATTGAAATTATTTCCGAAGGTTCCAGCGGGTTTTTAGGCCTGATGGCCAAAAAGGCCAAAATCCGGGCCTCGCTGCTGTCGTTCGATGTTGATTTTTCCTTAACCGCCGCGGCGCCCATCATGAAGTCCGAGGCAATCATCGGCAACAGACCGACACCGAAACATGAACCGAAGCGTGAAGCCAGACAGGAAACAAGACAACACGAAAAACCGGAGGCAACAACAGAGGAAAAGCCTGAAAGCAAGCCCGAAACCAGACAAAAACCGGAACACCATGCCATAAAATCAGCGTCTCATGCGACAAAACCCCGCGTCCCGCGTCCGGCTCCTCCTGTCAAGCCCAAGGCGGATGCACCGGAAGCTCCGGTACGCCTTACGATCCCCCCTGTCGTGGCGGTTGCCGCTTCCACCCCGTCTGCTTTAAAGGCTAAAGAATTACTATCCGGAATTTTGAGTAAAATGACCTTTGAATGCCAGGTGACGGCTACCGAAACGGATGACACGATTATTCTCAGCATCGCGGGCGATGACAGCGGTCTTTTGATCGGCCGACGCGGACAGAATCTGGACGCACTTCAGTACATTTTGAACAAGTCCGTTAACAAAGCGGACGCCGAGCGGAAGATGATCGTTGTGGATTCGGAGACGTACCGCAAAAGACGGGAAGAATCCCTGCTGGGCATGGCCGAAAGGATTCGCGAAAAAGTTAAAAAAACGCAGAAGCCCCTCTCGCTTTCCCACATGAACGCTCATGATCGCCGGATCATTCATCTGGCCCTGCAGGAAGATGAGACGTTGGTCACCAAAAGCCGCGGTGAAGGCGAGTACCGGAAGGTCATCGTTCTGCCGGCCAGAAAAACAAGTTCCGGCGGCTCCGGCAAAACAGGAAGCCGGCAATAGTTTTTGGTGAAATGTGTAAAACATGACGGAGAAGGACACCATCGCAGCCATCGCCACGCCTTTCGGCACAGCGGGATTGGGCATCATTCGTGTCAGCGGCCCTCTGGCCCCTGAATTGGGGCAACTCCTTTTCCGGCCCGCACATGCAAACTGCAACTGGCGGAGCCATCATGCTTATCACGGCGACATCGTTGCCTCCGACGGGACAACCATCCTGGACGAAGTGCTGATCACTCTGATGCGCAAACCGAACTCCTTCACCGGCGAGGACGTGCTGGAAATTTCCTGCCACGGCAATCCTCTGATTCTTCAAACCGTTCTGGAACAATTCATGACGCTGGGTTGCCGCCCCGCCAGGCCCGGGGAATTCACCGAGCGCGCTTTTCTCAACGGGCGGATAGACTTGTCGCAGGCGGAGGCGCTCGCCGCCATGATTTCCGCCCGGTCCGCAAAAGCCTGCCAGATCGGACTGGCCCAATTAAAAGGATCGCTGGGCTGTAAAATCGACGACCTGCGCATGCCGCTGCTTGACGCTCTGGCGGGACTGGAAACAGCCATCGACTTCACCGATGATATCGCAGAACACGAAACACCCGCCATTCCCCCGCAAATTGATCATGCCGTCACCGGCATTGATTTGCTGCTGGCAACCTATCGGCAGGCCAGATTATTCACCGAAGGCATCCATGTCGTCATGACCGGCAAACCCAATGTGGGCAAATCCAGCCTGCTCAACAGTCTGGCCGGAAGGAAAAAAGCAATCGTCACGGATATTCCCGGCACCACCCGGGACATGATCACGGAAATGATCACCCTGGGCGGCCTTTGCATCCATCTGACGGACACGGCCGGTATCCGCAAGCCACAAGATGCCATTGAGAAGGAAGGCATTGATCTGGTCTGGGAGCATCTGGAGCAAGCCGACATCATCGTCATTCTGCTCGACGGCAGCAAACCCCTAACGGCCGAAGACCGGCACATTCTGGAGCAAAACAAAGACCGGGACTGCCGGATACTTATTGCCGTCAATAAATCCGACCTGCCTGCGGCCTGGAGCCCGGATCAGATTCCGGAGCATTCTCTGCCGGATGTCACATGGCTTAAAATATCGGCCAAATTCGGCGACGGTCTCGATGCCCTGAAGCAGGCCATCACGGACTTGACCGGCTCAAGCGATATCCAAAGCCATGGCGGCATGATTACCCGGCTGCGCCATAAACTGGCCCTGGAAAAAGCGCAAGCCTGTTTGCAAGCGGCACGGGAAAGCCTTCATGCAGGACAGTCGCCGGAATTTGCCGCCTTTGAACTGCGCGAAGCTCTTGATGCGCTTGATGAAATCACCGGACAAAAAACTTCGGACGACATCCTTACGAAAATTTTTGCAAGCTTTTGCATCGGGAAGTAATTTGAAAATCACCTCGCTTTATGCTAGGGTGCGGCAAGTTTTAAAATTTTCAACCTGGTTATTTTTTCGATCAATCATAAACCCTATAATGAGGTGGAATCATGAAAATGCATTTTTACTTACTTGCCATGCTCCTTTTGCTGAGTGTTGCCGTTAATAACGCAGCCGCGCAGACAAAATGCATCCATGCCGAAGGCGTCGCGGCCATCATGAACAATGACAAGCCCTCGGCGAAACTGGAAGCCGTTGCCCGCGCCAAATGGACGGCCATTGAACAAGTTGTCGGCACAGAGGTCAAGGCACAGAGTTTTGTTCAAAACTTCACGCTGGTGGAAGATGTCGTCAAAACAAAAGCCGGCGGCGTGGTGAAAAGCTATCAAGTCGTCGATGAAAACCTGAAAGACGGCATCCTTCATGTTACAATCAAAGCCTGCGTGGAACCATCCCGGGCCCGGGAAGCCGTCTCTCAATTGGGATTAAATAATTCTATCGCCCTTTTCATTCCCGCGCGCAAACCGGGACGCCACGGCGACGAATTTGAAGAAAACAATATTCTTTCCGAAACCCTGGTCGCCAAAATTATCGAGCAGGGATATTCGGTAGTTGATGTCGCCCCCACACAGGCCATCGACGCCAAGGAAATTGAAAAGGCCATGCGCTCCGGCAGTACACTGACCTTGCGCAGCATGATGTACAAATTTTTATCAAATTTGATCATCATCGGCAAAGTCGATTACACGATTTCCACAAAAAAAGGAGAAGATATCGGCTACGGCCTGTCCATGCCGTTCAACAACGTCACCGTGCGCCTCACCTACCGGATTCTCGCCAAAAACAGTAAAACGGGCCATATGGAAATCTTAACCGCCGGAACCGAGCAGGCCAAAGCTCTGGCCAATTCGACGGAAGACGCAGCGGCTCAGGCAATGAAAGAACTGGCGGAAAATCTGACGCCGGCCCTTCTGGACACCATCGGACAATACATTCAGGGCAATACCAAAAAGGTCGCCGTCCAGGTCAACGGCGTTCGCGATCTGGAGACGGTCCTGCAAGTCAAGTCTCTGCTGCAAAACATTGTCTGGGTTTCCGCTGTGGAAGAAAAACAGATGGGATCTTTTATCGTAAGCTATCCCGAAAACACGCTGTATTTAGCCAACAGCATCCAGCAAAAGGGAAACTTTAAGCTGATCAACTTCACGCCGTATTCATTAGTATTAGATTATTCCGAATAAGAAGATAAGGAAAAAACAAAATCATCCATCGATCTTGATGAATAATGAAAAAGGAGAAAAGAATCATGATAGACGGAAAATCCCGATGTTTTTGCTATTTTAGCATCTGTGTGCTGGCTCTGAGTTTACTGTTTCTTTCCGGCTGCGCCACAAAAGTCCGGGTCAATATGCTTCAGCCGGCGCAGTATCATGAAGCGTCCCTGATCAAAGCCGTAGCCGTCCTGCCTTTCTCCGGCCCCGGAGGCAGCGAGTTCGCATCGGAACTGGAAGGCGTGCTCGCCGGTATCGGCATTGACGACAAGCAGTACTTCACGCTGGTTGACCGGGCTTCCATTGATAAAGTCATCAGCGAAATGAAATTTTCGCAAAGCGGCCTGGTGAATGAAAAAACGGCCGTCAAACTGGGCAAACTGGTCGGCGCTCAGGGCATCTATACCGGCGTCGTCAACCGTAATAATTATGACGACAGTCCATACATGGAAAAGCGTTCCACCTGCACCCGGTATGAACAGAAAAGAGACGAAAAAGGGAACCTGTACCGGGGCGCCTGCCTTCAGTGGCGCAATTATCAAGTCCGCTGCACGAAGCGAGTCGCCAATTTTGCCGTCACACCGAAACTGGTCGATGTCACCACCGGCCGCGTGCTTTATGCC
>CAYOPU010000014.1:0-24887 GCA_964405915.1 uncultured Smithella sp.
CGTGGTCGATCGCTTTGGCAAGACAGACATCCACGCACTGATAACATTCGGAACAGATACCGCAAGCCAGACAGCGATGGGCTTCCGCAATCGCCTGTGCTTCGTTAAAACCGATGCCCACTTCCTGGAAGTTTGTTTTCCGGTCTGCAGGCTTCATGAGGGGATATTTTTCCCGGCGAACCTTGGGCACGTTGGAAAGGTCCGCTTTATCCGCCAAGTCTTTTGTCCAGTCTTTTTCACGGCCGGCTTTCATATCCAAGCCTTGCAGATAAAGGTCGATGGATTTTGCGGCTTCCTTGCCTGCAAAAACGGCCTTTACAACCGTCTGCGGTCCGGTGACCACATCACCGCCGGAGAAGACGCCTGCAACATTGGTTGCATAGGTCACTTGATCATAATCGACATTGTTCCACTTGTTGATAGAGACGCCACTTTCTTTTGTAATAAAGGAAAGGTCGGCTTCCTGGCCGATCGCGGGAACAATGGAGTCGCATTCTACGATAAATTCAGAACCCTTGATTTCAATGGGACGACGACGACCGCTTTTGTCCGGCTCGCCCAGTTCCATGCGCGTACATTCAATCCCTGTGACTTTCCCGTCTTTGCCCACCACGCGCTTCGGGGCCACGAGGAATTTCATTTCCACGCCTTCTTCAATGGCCTCTTCAATTTCTTCGGGGGCCGCAGGCATTTCCGCACGGGTCCGGCGGTAGAGGATGAAAACATTCTTGGAACCGGTGCGGACGGCGGTACGGACAGCGTCCATGGCCACGTTGCCGCCGCCGATAACGGCGACTCTATCGCCCAGAGAAACTTTTTTGCCCAGATTGATCTGCATCAGGTAATCCACGCCGTGGATGACGCCCTGCATATTTTCATCAGGAATATTAAGTTTGCTGCTCTTCATGGTTCCGCAGCCTATGAATAGTGCACTGAAATCGCTTTTCAGTTTGTCGAAAGAAATATCTTTACCGATTTTTGTATTGAGGTGAATTTTTACCCCCAGATCTTCGATGATCTTGATTTCGGCGTTCAGGACTTTTTTGGGAAGGCGGTATTCGGGAATACCGACGGCCATCCAGCCGCCCGCCACAGGCAGTGCTTCAAAAACTTCCACATCATAGCCTTCAATCGCCAGATAGTAGGCGCAGGTGAGTCCGGAAGGACCGGCGCCGACCACGGCAACTTTCTTGCCCTTGCTTTCTTTCTTTTCCGGCATGTAGCGCGTGTCGCTGTTCATATCAAGATCCGCAACAAACTGCTTCAAATGCATGATATCGATAGGATCTTCCACTTTGCCGCGCATACAGGCTGTCTCGCAGGGATGGTTACAAACGCGACCGCAGACGATGGGAAACGGGTTGTCCTGTTTGATGAGTTTGAGAGCTTCTTTGTATTTTCCTTCGGCGATCAGCGCCACATAACCCTGAACACTGATATGCGTCGGACAGTTGGCTTTACAGGGAGATGTTCCCAGTTTATCAATGGCGAAACCGCTGGGAATAGCCTGGGGGAAGTGCCGATAAATCGCTTTTCTTTCGCTTAAATTGCCGTTAAATGCCGCTTTAACCGTGATCGGGCAAGCATTCGCGCAGTCGCCGCAACCCGTACATTTGTCGAGATTTACATAGCGCGGGGCGGAAGTCAGTTTGACTTTGAACTTTCCCGGCTCGCCTTCAACGGATTCCACGGTGCGTCTTGTTTTGATGGTCACATTCGGATGACGACCGACTTCAACCAGTTTCGGCGACAGGATACAGGCGGAACAGTCATTTGTCGGAAATGTTTTATCCAGCTGGGCCATGACGCCGCCGATGCTGATCCCGTCTTCGACGAGATAGACTTTCATTCCTGAATTGGCTAAATCAAGGGAGGCCTGAATGCCGGCGATTCCAGCGCCGACCACCATTACTGCACCAACTTTTTCGTTATCTTTTACCACGTGATTACACCTCGTAATTTATGTAAAAAAGCCTTGTGAAACCCTGCCTGACACAACGTCTGACCGACGTTCGTCCGCTAACATAATTTATTTATCATGTCAAGCGGATATCATTTTGTTATTTAGAATTCTACATATAAACAATTGAAATAATAAATGAATATTTTTGACTACCGTTCACAGAGAAGCAAGATGATTTTCAAGAAATTGCCACAGTTCTTCTTTCCCCTTTTGCGTTTTTGCAGAGAATAAAATTGTTCTTCTCTGACCGTTGCCACCCAGCGCTTTCTCGATGAGCCTTTTTCGTCCGATAGCCTGATTGTTCGATAATTTATCCAATTTGGTTAAGACGCTGATATAGGGAATACGATAGTTCTCCAGCCAGTCACGCAAAGACAAGTCATCATCATTGGGGTCGCGACGGATATCCAGAATAAGAATGACCATCGCCAGATTCTGACGTTCGCGCAGATACGCTTCCATCATGTCTCCCCAGTCTTTTCTAACGGACTGGGACACTTTGGCAAAACCATAACCGGGCAAGTCAACAAATGATAGGGTTCCATTGACGGCAAAAAAATTAATCAACTGCGTGCGCCCCGGCGTGTTACTGGTTTTGGCCAGTTTTTTCCGGCCGACCAGCGTGTTCATCAGCGATGATTTTCCGACATTGGAACGCCCCACGAAGGCGACCTCCGGCATGGTCGCCGGCGGATACTGCGGCGGCCAAACGGCGCTTTTTACAAATTCGGCACTGGTAATTTTCAATCTATACTACTCCCGCTCAAAGGAGATGCCGTACTTCTCCAGCTTCCGCTCCAGGGTGGGACGGGAAACTCCTAACACTTCACAGATTTCCCCTTTATTCTTATCTGTTTCCTTAATAATTTTACGGATATATCTTTCCTCAACCTGATCAAGGGTTAATAATTTACCAGGTACCTCCGAAGTAAATATATCGGCTGTCTCATCCTTCGGCGCGGCAAGGATTGGATTATCCTTCCCCAACTCGGGAAAATCGCCAACACCCAGTACCTGTCCTTTGGCGACGACGCAAGCCCTCACCAGCAGGTTCTCCAGTTCACGGATATTCCCCGGCCAGGAATAACTCATAAACTTTTCCATCACTTCACCGGAAACGCCAATTACTTTTTTATGCAGATCCAGATTAATCTTGGAAAGCAGATAATCAATCAATGGCGGTATGTCCTGTTTGCGCGTTCGCAGCGGCGGCAGATTAATGGCAACAATATTCAAACGGTAATACAAGTCATCCCGGAATTTTCCCTCTTTGACCATCTGCTTTAAATCTTTATTAGTCGCGGTCATGATCCGGGCCTGCACTTTCACCCGGTCCTTCCCCCCCACCCGCTCGAATTCCATTTCCTGTAAAACACGCAAAAGCTTGGCCTGGAGGTTCACGGACATCTCGCTGATTTCATCCAGAAATACCGTGCCGAAGCGCGCCAGTTCAAATTTACCCAGTTTTCGGGCGACAGCGCCGGTAAAGGATCCCTTTTCATGGCCGAATAATTCCGATTCCAGAAGCGTCTCCACAATGGCGGAACAGTTCACGGCGATAAACGGTTCATCGGGAGCGGTATTATTGTGAATGACCTTGGCAATCAACTCCTTGCCTGTGCCGCTTTCACCCTGAATGAGCACGGTCGTGCGGCTTTTGGAAACAATGCCGATCGTTTTGAAGATTTCCCGCATTTCGTTGCCGGTGCCGATAATATCCCCGACCCGGAACTTCCGCGACGGTTCCATGAGCAAACCATCAATCTTCTTCTCCATTTCTAGAGACTTCAGCGCTTTCTTAATCGCCAGATCCAGTTCATCGACATTGACCGGTTTGTGGATATAATCAAATGCGCCGCCCTTCATGGCATTGATCGTCGTTTCCATATCATGGAATGCGGTGATCATGATGACCTTGACATTTTCATTTTCTTCCTTGAGATCTTCCAGAACGGCAAACCCGTCCACATCCGGCAGACGGATATCCAGAATAACAACATCCGAGGGTTCCTGCACATATTTATTCAAGCCGTCAGTGCCGTTCAGCGCCGTTCTGACGGCATATCCTTCTTCCGTCAAATACAAATCCAGCGTTTCTACAATCGATTCGTCATCATCAATAACCAGAATACTCGCCATAATCGCAACCTTCGCCATTCAACGGATTTCGTAATATTCAGGATCCGTTTTCAGATTTTATTTAGCTCTCGGAACTCTGCGCCTTTCATTACAGGGCAATGTAACGCAAACTTTCGTTCCTTTGCCCTGCTCGCTGATAACCTCCAATTTTCCTGAATGCACTTCCACAATTTTTAATACCTGGGAAAGGCCAAGACCCGTGCCGTACTTTTTTCTGGTAAAAAACGGATTAAAGATGTGAGGCATGTCCTTGTCATCAATGCCACAGCCGTTGTCCTCAACCATCACCAGCACGGCCGGCGGCTGGCTTCCGATACTGCGGGCAAAAATGCGAATGGCGCCCTGCTCGTCAACCGCTTCAACCGCGTTACGGATGATATTCAAAAAAGCATCTGTGAGCATCCCGACATCTCCGATGATCTGCGGAATCTCCTGTATTTCCAGTTTGGCATCAAGCTTTTTATCGGAAATGGCTTTTTCTGTCAATGCAATGGCTTGTTCCAATACTTTGACCAGGTCCATGGAAACACTTTTCGGCTCCATGGGCTTGGCAAAAACCAACACGTTATTGACCAGTTCTTCGAGGTGTTCAACTTCTCGTTGCGCAATTTTAAATCTTTTAAGATCATTGCCTTCCGGATTCATCCTCTTTTCCAGAATCTGCAAACTCATTTTAATGGAGGACAGAGGATTGCGCACTTCATGGGCAATACCGGCCGACAGCTGCCCCAACGCCGCCAGCTTCTGGCTGTTATAGAGCTTTTTTTCCAGATTTTTGAACTCCGTAATGTCTCGCTGCACCAATATGTAATGGTCCGTCCCGATCACCGGCGACGTTGTCACCATCAGATTTACCTTGCGACCGTCCCGGGCCGTAGTTTCAATTTCATAAGGAGCGTAAATTCCCTGTTTGGCGGCTTCCCACTTGGATACGACAAAATCCGCGTCCTCCGGAGCGACAAACTCCAGGAAATGTTTACCCTTGAATTCACTTTTGGGATTTTTCAGCCCCCAGCTGATAAAATTGATAATCCCGTCCTTGTCCACTTCATATATTTTATCGGGCAGACTTTTCACAATGGATTTCATGTAATTAAACAGGCCTTCGATCTCTCTGCGAAGCTCGATATTTTCCGCTAGTTCATTTTGCAGCGTTTCGGCATATTCTCGCAGAGAACGCGTCAATTCCTCTTCACGGGAAATATCCTGAAGCGTTTCCATTGCAGCGATGATGTTTCCTTCTTCATCATAAATGGGCGCCGCCAGAAAATACATATAGCGGCTGCGACCGCCAAGGTTGTCATAATAATCATAGGCTTCATAGGCGCCAAAAACTTTTTCTGATTTTTTTACTTTTTTAGTACCGTAATATTTGTTGAGAGCATCAATATCGCTATCAATGATTAAATCAGCAACCATGGGCCTCTTCACGGGATAAAAAGCCTTGCAATGCTCGTCCGTCCCCAGGGTATTTTCCGCTGAACGTCCCGTCAGTTCGACGCAGGCCCTGTTCCACAGAATCACATGATGTTCTTTGTTGATCACAAAACTGGGGATGGGTGATCCTTCAATAATGCCCTCCATCGTTTTCTTTTCGCGAAGAAGTTTTTCCTGCCAGGCCTCACGCTCTTTGCGTCTGTCATTCTCTTCCCGCAGCCGAAATCTTCTTCCCTCGCGGAACGCAAAAAAAATGCCGACGATGACGAGAACCAAAATCAGCACAAACGCGCTGAACAGCGTATAGAGAAATGTGGTGCGAACGGGGGCAATCACACGGCGGTAAGGCGCTGTTACGATCACATACCAGGTATTGCCGGCAATCTGAAACGGCGTATACGCAATAACGCTTCTTTGCATTTTATGATTGCTTTGAAGAATTTGCGCATCCAGATGCCTGCCCGTATCCGATGGAAAAATGATGACCTTGCCGTGACGATCCCTGGCCAGCTCCGCAATGTTTTTCCCGATGAATGATGCATGGGGATGCAGTAATATCCGCCCCTTTTCATCCACCAGCCATAAGTCTCCCAGTTGATTGTCCTTGATTTGCTTCTCACAGGAATCCATTAACGCAGCCAGCGGAAAAGACACCATCCAAGCGCCGTCAAAAACATTATTCTGCAGCCGGATAGGATACCCCCAGATTAAGTACCGGTTTTGCGTTTGAGCCGCGGAATCTTTTAGCAGGTTGTCCAATACGGCTATGCTTATGTATTGTTTCCGGCTTTGTTTTAACGCTTTGAAATGGCCGGCCAGCGTATCGCCAGGAAGGACGCCATCGCGCAGAACGCACCTTATTTTGTCATCAGCACCAAAAATCAACACCGCATCGATCGTTTTTCCCCAGACGGAATACAACCCATCAAGGGCACGATAATCTTTCTGCGTCAGTTTTTTACCGCCGGGATCAAAATAAGAAATTAAGACAATATTTCTTTCAACCTGGGAAAAAATCTCCGTTAACCGCATGGTCGCGTTTTGAGCAGATGCCAATTGCTGGCGGCTGAACAAATCGGCCATCTCCTTTTCACGGGCATTGTTCACAGCCAGCGCCAGCAGGAGAATGAGAAGAACGACAAGAGTGCCGGACAGCCAGATACGAACACTCCATGCATGACGCAGACGCCTGTATGCCTTTCTGAGCAAACTCACTTAATCTTCGTTTTCCTTATTTTCTTTTTGAGATCGCCTCATGCCGATTAAAACATAAACCAGAATTGCCGCGGTCAGTGAAATCAGCAGCTTTGCCAGACCGCTTTCTATTTTTAAAAGATAAGCGCAAATCAGCCAGACAATCGGATAAGTAACGGCGGTTAAAAGTTCCTGCATGATAATCCTTCATATAGTGACTTCGTGTTTTTTATAACGTCGCATCGACTTCTGTTTTAATCGTAACGACATTATCGTAAAATTTCAACACAAATATAAAAACGGTTCGTTCCGGTTTAAATCAATGAATCATTCCTTCTTTTGCCGGTTTGTTGAATGTTTTATGGCAGGCCGTTGAACAAAACATTAAACCGAAATTAAATTTCAATAAATCCAGGTTCTGTTTCAAAAATATTTTTCGTCTTTTTTTCTTTTTATTACGATGCCCCACAAGAGACGAATGAAAGGAATCTCAAGAAATTACGCAATTATTTTTTCGATTGCCGCATTTTGTTCATTATATATTAAAAATCAAATTTTGCAAATTACATCATGGCACATCTCGTGCATTGACGATTAACGAATTTATATTGGTGTAAATTCCCTTTTGTGTGGTATAAGAACCGCATGAGTATGGAATAAAAAAAATTGATTTAGGAAAGGAGACAGATAATGTCACAGAAAAGAACATTGTTAACAGTTTTAACGTCGGTTGCAGCTCTGTTGTTGACGAGCCAGTTTGCCTTTGCCGCGGATGCCATCCCGGTGGGCGGTGAGTCCTATATTAAAGTTATTTTTGCCCTAGGTGCGATGATCGGCGCAGGCCTTGCTATTGGATTGGGCGCAATCGGTGCGGGCGCAGGCATTGGTAATGCGGCAAACGGCGCATGCCAGGCAGTTGGAAGAAACCCCGGTGTTCAGGGCAAAATCATGATGGTCATGCTCGTTGGCATGGCCATGGCTGAATCGATTGCCATTTACGCCCTGGTTATTGCATTGATTTTATTGTATGCGAACCCCTTCATGCGTTACTTTTTGAGTTAATTACGTTGTCGGGTTAACTAAAAAATTAACAAAGGTTAGGGGGAACTCACAATGTCAGAAACTAAAAAGGATAAGAAATCATTACCTGTCGCAGGTGTATTCTTCCTGCTTATCGTAATCCCCTTATCACTGATGGCGTTTTTAATCGCTAACGGTATGTTTAAATTGGGGGTTACTATAAAAGAAAAGGCCGTTAACGTTCTCGACACTAAATCCCAGGAAGATATTAAAGCGAGAGCCGTCAATTCAGCAAGCGAAGTTGCCAGTTTCCTCATGGAATGCAAGAAAGATTTGCAAATTGCAACGATCATTCCCTCGACAGAAACGGTATACAAACAGTTTGTTGTGGAAAACAAAAAACCGCTCTGGGTCAAGAAAAACGGCAAAGTCCAGCAGGAGCTAACCCCGCTGTACAAAGAATTTACTCTGATTGACAAAAACGGCAATGAAAAAATTAAAATCGTTGACGGGCAGGCGGTGTCGGCGGAAAAATTGGTGAATGTCAGTGCTCCGGCCAATACAACCTATAAAACGGAAGAATATTTCAGTAAAACAAAAAATCTGAATAAAGGCGAAATTTACGTATCTCCGGTCACCGGATGGTATGTAAACAAAGCGGCATTTGAAAAGGGCGAACGCTTTGCCGGAGTTGTCCGTTTTGCTACGCCGATATTCAATCAGGAGGGCTTCGCGGGCATCATTGAATTGGCCCTTGATTATCGTCATCTGGCCGCTTTTACCGATCATCTGGTGCCCACACAGGCAGAAAGAGTATTCGAAACAGACATTGCTGCCGGTAATTATGCATATATGGTTGATTACCGAGGCTTTGTCGTTTCCCATCCTGCTGATTTTCACATCGTTGGGCTCAACCCTGACGGAACAATCGTTCCGACGCTGTCGGCCCAGAACGCAAAAGAGCTGGCGACAAAAGGCGCGGAAGCGTTGAACATGTTCGAGATGGGGTTTCTGGATCCCAATTTATTTAAGATCGTGAAAGAAGCAGCCTCTGGAAAAACAGGAGTTATCACGTACAAATATAGCGGAGTTACCAAGTTTGTCGCTTATGCCCCGATCAAGTTCTACGCATCGAACATTCCCGAACCTGCAGGTTTTGGATGGATTGGTCTGGGACTGGAAGTTGAGAAATACAACGAGGCAGTCCTCAAAGTATCTCAGAACATTGAGAAGGAATCAAAAGCCTGGACGGCAACAATCGTACTGGTTCTTATTGTTGCCATGGTTATTCTGTTCTTTATTATGCTGATCCTGGTTCGTGGAATTACCCGTTCCATCGAGTCGGAAGTTCCGGAAGGTTCCGAGGGTGATTTAGCAGGATTAAACGATGACGATGATGACGACAAATAATTGACCTTCACAAATTAACCAAAAGGCCGAATTTCGATTCGGCCTTTTTTTTATTTTACCTTGACAACTATTTCTTTTATTCTTAATTACATGTCACGATCTTATTCAAAAGGAGAATTCCATGGAACTTTTTCTGAAGCTTTTTCCATTCTTGCATTTAATGGTATTGGTTGCCGGCGGCATTATTCTCCTCTTCTTAAAACGTAGGTATTCGCATTTACGAAACATCGAATTAATCATCGTTTTCATCCTCTTCTTCATCCTGGTATCTATCTTTACAGAACCGGGATTGGATCTGGTCAAAAGATTGATCAGTCTTATTCAAGTAGAGTAGATAACGTCTGCGCCATTACCAGCCAGGTATAAATAGTTTATGAAATGCTTTTCATGTTCATATTTTGATGCGGATTGAGTGAAATGAAGGGTTACCTGATCGGAAGAAAAAAACCAGAGGAAAGCAAAGATCCTTTTAACAGGATGAGCGGAATTTTAATGTTATCCGCCTGGGGATTAGCGATGGTATTATCCTCTTTTCTGTTCCTGTATATTGGTTATCTTGTGGATGAAATTCTAGGAACAACGCCGAAATTCATGCTGGGATCTTTCTTTCTGGCTATCGGTCTGTGCATGTGGATGCTTTATAAAGAGGCAAAGAAAAAAGGAATCGGTTTATAATCATAACAACAGGCGCGGAGAAGATCGTAAGCCGAGTTCTGTTCGGCGCTTCGGTTACCCTGGGCGCAGCGATGATCATTCATCTGGGACGGCAGTTGCCTGCCACCTCTAGCGACACTACCCGAGAACATCAGGCGGGCCGCCCTTAAACGTTCTCCTATTTGGTCTTGCTCCGGATGGGGTTTACCATGCCTTTTCCGTCGCCGGAAAAGCGGTGAGCTCTTACCTCGCCATTTCACCCTTACCCAAGGCGTAAGCCCCGGGCGGTATATTTTCTGTGGCACTTTCCTTAGGGTCGCCCCCAGTCGCCGTTAGCGACCATCCTGCCCTGCGGAGCTCGGACTTTCCTCCGGCGGATAAAATCCGCCCGCGATCATCTGCTCTTCTCCGGCCTGAAGGACACCTTACAATTGATTTGAATTTCTTTCAAGAAGACTTCTCATGTTCATCGATGGCCAGGTTGGCCTGTTGATCCGCCCGCGCATTGTGGCAACGAAGGACATGCCTGACCGAAACGGACGCAAAGGAAGAAAGCAGACCGCGGACTTCCTGCATTAGTATTTTCAGATTTTCATTTTTGACCTTGTAAGAGCCGTTGATCTGATTGGCGAGCAGTTCGGAATCCAGATAGACCTCCAAGCGCTCAACTCCCTGCGCCCTGGCGCCTTTTAAGCCCAGAATCAGCGCCTGATATTCGGCAATATTATTTGTACAGTGGCCCAGATATTCCCTGCCCTCCCAGAGAACCTGGTCCTCCCCATCCATGATCACCGCTCCGGCGCCACCTGTCCCGGGATTACCGCGACACGCGCCATCACTGTATAACTTATATATTTTATTGCCCATTAAGATGACACGATTTTTTCCTGATTTTGAAAATACATAATCCGGTTACAGTTGGGACAGCTGAGCAGCTCATTGGAACGCTGCAACTCGTTATAGAGCTGCGGTGGAATATTCATATGGCAACCGTTACAGACCGCTTTCCAAACGGATATCACACCGACACCATTATTGCGTTTTTTTACTTTTTCATACCAAGCCAACAGATCAGCGGGAACGGACGCCTGTAAAGCAACTCTTTTCTCCGTCCAGATCACTGTGTCCGCGTCGACAGCGTTCAGATCCTTCTCAATGTTTGCCTTTTCTTCTTCAAACTTGATCGTGCCTTGTTTTAAAGTGTCATCATCTTGTTTTACCAGCGCGGAAAGTCTGTCCATTTCATCCATCAGAGCAATAATCTGCGTTTCAACCTCTCCCCTGGTCTTCTCGGCCATTTCAATTTCCTTGAGCATGGCCTGATATTCCTTGTTGTTCTTTACTTCCAGCAGCCGTTCCTTGGTTTTTAACATCCCTTCATTAAGTTTTTTAATCTTCAATTCACATTCGGCACGCCGGTCTTTAAGTTCATCGTACTTTCTTTTATTAATTTCAATATTTTCCTTGTAGCTCTGAAAGTCTGCTTCCATCCTGGAAATCTTTTCCGGCAATTTCACCTTTTTCGCGGAAAGCTTCACCAACTGTGAATCACACTCCTGTAAATCAATCAACAGTGACAATTTCTCTTTCAATCATTTTCTCCTTAATATTATTATAATAAAAAAATGCACCTGTTATAAGGTGCATTTTCAGAAAGCCTGCGTATAAGCTTGATTCTGTGAGCCGTGACATGACAATTTGATCTGTCCGGTCACGGCAATGGCATCAAAGATCATATCACAACAACTCCGTGCCTGTGATAACCTCGCTTTTCCCATCATGATGAAAATTCCCTGATTATAAATTTGGTGGGCCCACCTGGGATCGAACCAGGGACCTACCGGTTATGAGCCGGTGGCTCTACCAATTGAGCTATAGGCCCGCCCTTTAATGAATTCAAAATCGGTGAGGATCGAACCGGCATCGGGCATCCAACAAATTTGACTATACCCAATTCCGGCGCTTGTCAATATTATTTTGCCGCATGCTTTCGTGAAAAATGCTTTGCTTTGGGTGGCGGCAGTTCCTCTTCGATTGACTCCGGATCTTCATTGTCGCACTCTACAATATCCACGGGCACACTTTCATCCGGACCCGCCGCGCCCAGACGGTCGCTGATTCCAAAACGCATGCGCAGAACCTTTTCTTCACGCGGTGTGAGCGTGGCCAGAATTTTGCGCGTCTGATCCGCCAGATCCATGCTGATCGTGGCCTCGGAAGGAGACATGATTTTTTTGTCTTCGATGAAATCCCCCAGATGACTGTCCTCTTCTTCGCCGATCGGCGTTTCCAGAGAAATGGGTTCCTTGGCGATTTTCAGAACCTTGCGCACTTTCTCGAGCGGATATTCCATTTTATTGGCGATCTCTTCAGGAGTAGGTTCGCGTCCCAGTTCCTGCACCAGGTATCGAGACGTGCGAATCAGCTTATTGATGGTCTCGATCATGTGCACCGGAATGCGGATCGTGCGCGCCTGGTCGGCGATGGCGCGCGTAATGGCCTGACGAATCCACCAAGTCGCGTAAGTGGAAAACTTGTAGCCGCGCTGATATTCAAATTTATCAACCGCCTTCATCAATCCGATATTGCCTTCCTGAATCAAGTCCAAAAACTGCAACCCGCGGTTGGTATATTTCTTGGCAATGCTGACGACCAGCCGCAGATTGGCTTCCACCAACTTTCTTTTGGCGATCTCCGCCTTGGCTTCGCCGTCTTCAATAGAATATACGACATTCTTTAACGTGGTTGTGGGAATCCCCACTTCCTTGGCAATATGCTTTAATCGTTTCTGCGCTTCCGAAACAGCATCATGGCTCCGGTGCAGCCAGTCAATGGAAACCTTTGCTTCTTTCGCGGCTTTTTTCTCATCTTGCTTGGATTTCTTCATTTGAGACCAGGCTTTTTCCATTTGTGTAATATTCAAACCAGATTCTCTTTTAAACTGATTGATTACCCGTTCGGATCTTTCAATTTCATCCGTAAAAGCTCTCAGCCGTGCGATGAAACGATGCATCTGTTTTTTGCTGAAACGGATTTTTCGGCACAGGATAATAATATTTTTAGTATTCTTTACCAATTCCGCCGTCAATGTCTCCCGCTGCTTGGGACGCATGGTCTTAGCTTTCAGTTTTTCCCGCAACACGTCATTGCGGTCACTGAAAAACCTGACGCGCGCAATCAACCTGAGGACCCTGTCTTTATGTTCATCCTCTTCCATGAATCCTTCTTCGTCTTCAATATTATCCACCACATTTTTGACGCGAATTTCACCGGATTCCAGTTTATTGCCAATATTGAGCACCTCACTAACGGAAACGGTTAAACTAAAAATAGCCCACATGGTTTCACGGGCGCCTTCTTCTATTTTTTTTGCGATTTCCACTTCACCTTCGCGGCTCAAAAGCGACACCAGTCCCATCTCACGCAAATACATCTTTACCGGATCCCCTGTCTTGCCCACGCCGGGAACCAGCGCCAGTGCTTCAGAAAATTTAGACGGCAGAGCATCTTCCACCGGTTTTTTCACCACCAGTTTTTCACCCTGCTCGGTATCAATAATATCAATATTTTTTTCTCCAAACAGCATAATGATATCATCTATCTGGTCCGAAGAATTCACATCCGACGGCAACATGTCATTGACGTCATCATAAGTTAAAAATCCTTTTTCCGCGCCCAGTGAAAGTAATTTTTTAAATTCATCGGATTGTATTTCTTTGGCCATTTGGCATCCCCCAAATTTCATTATTTGTTAATGTAGTTCTTTTTCTTCTCTCATCAAATTCTGTTTTTGAAAAGTCAGTTGTTGCGTTAGTTCCCCATCGCCGCTTTCCTGCGCTTGCCTTAATTTGAGCTGAACCAGACGTTTTTGTTCTTTATACCATTTTTCCCTGATTCTCCGGATATTATCGGCAAAATTGCGTTCCACCATGTTTTCATCGGTCGGAGGCGCCTCAATACTTAATTTATAAATATTTTCCCGAAGCGGTTTGTCTTCTTCCGACGACAGGATAACATTAATGTCAATATACCCAAGCAGTTTATAGGCCTGAACAATTTTTTCACCCAGATTCTTGAGCTCGGGCTGTAAAAAATAATCTAATATTTTTTCATCCTCTATCTTTATCGCTTTCTGCGGATACTCCAGTAAAAGCCGTATCAAATTGCTTTCAAGAGGATTAACATTCATTTTTACGTTTTGCCTGGGGCTCACTGATCTGGAATTTACGTGAACCTCCTTGTTATGAATCTCCCGTTTCAATAATTCCTGATCAATACCCAATTTTCCCGCAATACGTCTGATAAACAGATTCTTTTCGATCACATTACCGCTTTTACCCACGAATTCTATCGCAGTCTTCGCCAAGTCAAGTTTTTCTTCAACGGTTTTACCGTCGCCTAAAACGCTGTCAATGTAATAATCACTGATAGCCGGCGCAAGGGCGATCAATGCATCAAGCTTTTCCTTGCCGTATTTTTTGATAAAGTCATCCGGATCGCAACCTTCCGGAAGAATTAAAGCCCGGGCATGCATACTCGCCCCTAAAAAAAGCTCCAAAGATCGATCCAGCGCTTTTCGTCCAGCTGTGTCGGGATCGAACAGTGCCACGACGTCCTGCGTATAACGGCGCAAGAGTTCCAGGTGGTCCCTTGTCAGCGCCGTGCCTAATGTGGCAACCACATTACCGATGCCTGCGTTCCACAACGATAGGGCGTCAAAATACCCTTCCACAATCAGGCAAAAACCGTTGTGACGGATCGCTTCTTTGGCCTTATTGAGTCCGTATAAATTTTTGCCTTTACTATAGACCGGCGATTCCGGCGAGTTAAGATACTTCGGTTCGCCTTCACCTAAAATCCGGCCGCCAAAGGCGATAATTTCCCCGAAAACATTTTCAATCGGAAAAATCAGCCGACTGCGGAAGCGATCGTAAAAGCTTCCTTCTTTACCGGTGACAATCAGGCCGGCCTGCTCAGCCAGCTTCAAAGATAAGCCGCTGCCTTCGATATAATCTGTCAAAGAACGCCAGGTATCCGGTACATACCCCAAACGAAATTGTTTAATCGTTTCTTCTGTAACAGCCCGTTTCTGTAAATAATCCCGGGCAATCTTACCAGTCGGAGACGCCAGATTGCGCGCAAAATGCTGCGCCGCCCTTAAATTCAGTTGAATAATCTCATCATGCAGGGAATCTTTTTCATACCCTTCCTTGCCGAATGTCCGAACCGGCAGAATCACACCCGTCTTTTCCGCCAGATGTTTAATGGCTTCAGGAAAACTCTTATTGGCGATTTTCATCAGCAAAGTAATGACATTGCCGCCTTCCCCGCAACCGAAGCAGTAAAAAATCTGTTTTTCGCGGTTGACGGTAAATGAAGGCGTTTTTTCCTGATGGAAAGGACAAAGTCCTAAATAATTCCTGCCTGCCTTTTTTAAAGTCAGATACTCTGAGGCAAGTTCGACAATATCCACCCTGCTTTTAATCTCTTCAATCTTGCTGTCATCAAAACGCACGAATGATCGCCTTGCCTTTTTTTTATCTTTCAATCAATTTCTTATTGAGACAAAAGGGCCTTCACTTTTTCGCCGACGGCTTTCCCATCCGCCTTGCCGGTAATCTGCGGCATGAGTAACTTCATGACCTTTCCCATATCCTTGACGGAAACCGCGCCGACATCGACAATCGCTTTTTTGATGAGCGCTTCCACATCATCATCCGACATTTGCTGAGGCATAAATTCCTGCAGGATTTTCAACTCCGCTTCTTCTTTTTCCACCAGATCCTGTCGGCCGCCTTTGGCAAACTGCTCAATGGAATCTTTTCTCTGCTTTACCAATCCGGACAAAATCTGCATGGTTTCCGTTTCATTGAGCGGCCGCATCAAATCGATTTCCTTATTGTGGAGCGCTGTTTTCAGCATCCGGATGGCGGACAGCCGGATTTTGTCTTTGGCTTTTGCCGCCGTTACCATCTGTTCATTGATCTTGGCATTCACATCCATAATCTCTTACCTCGAATTATCCTAACTGATCTTCCAGTTTCCTGCCGCCCAGCAAATGCATATGCAGGTGAAACACCACCTGCCCTCCGTCGGCGTTGCAGTTAAATACCGTCCGGAATCCACCGGCGGCTACCTTTTTGATTTTAGCCACCTTCTGCGCCGCCGCGATCAATCTTCCCGCGACATCCGCGCCCGCATCAACATCCATCAGCGTCGCAATATGTTTTTTCGGAATGAGAACAACATGCACAGGCGCCATGGGATGGATGTCATCAAAAGCCAGAACGGCGTCGTCTTCGTAAATTTTCGCGCAGGGAATGTCCCCCTTGATGATTTTACAAAAAATACAATCTGCCATACATTTCTCCTCCCCGGGCTTCTATCAAATCTTCTGCGCCTTCGCGATTGCGTCTTCCAGGACAATTGCGCCCGTGTAAAGCGCACGCCCGACAATCAGTCCATAGAACGAACAGTCTTTAACGGAAAGCAAAGCATCAATATCCGCAAGCGTCGCCACGCCGCCGGACGCAATCACCGGAATCGTCACTGCCTTGGCCAGCGCCCGGGTTTGCTCCACATTCACGCCCGTTTCCATGCCATCGCGCTGAATATCCGTATAGACGATGGCCTGAATCCCGCAATTTTCATAACGGCGCGCCAGTTCGATTGCGTTTTGACCGGTCTTTTGCGTCCAACCCCGGACAGCCACTTGACCGGCCAGCGCATCGATCCCCAGAATAATTTTCCCGGGATGCGTTTGCGCAGCTGTTTTCACGAAGTCTTCATCCTGGATGGCTGCCGTGCCCAGAATAACGCTCGAAACGCCGTTTTCCAAATAATAGCTGATCGTTTCCATGTTGCGGATACCGCCGCCAACTTCCAGCGGCACGGAAACCGATTTCGCAATATTGAGAATAATGGGTGCGTTCTTTGGTAATCCTGCAACGGATCCATCCAGATCGACAAGGTGAATCCTCTTTGCACCTTTTGCTGCCCAGAGCCGCGCCATGTCCGCGGGATTCTCGCCATAGACTGTCACACGGTCAAAATCACCCTGCGCCAGACGAACACATTGCCCATTTTTTATATCAACCGCCGGGATAATGAACAACTAAAACTCCTTCTTGTAAAAGGGGTCAACGTATCGCTTTCAGAAACTCCACTACGCGACAATCCCATATTTTCATTATTTTTCAACGCCGGGAAACGTCGCAAAAACCTTGTCTACGCCTAACTTCGCCAATTGGCGCACGGTCACCCACTTGGCGCCGCCTTTGAAAAAAGATGTGACCTGGAAGACGTCTTCCATCAACGATTTTTGCGTTTTATCATAAATCCCGCGCCAGAGCGTTTTGCCGTCCTTGACGGAAATCAGATGAATCTCAAAAGCAACAGACGCCGGACGCTCAGCAGAATAGTCATAGCCCACTCTTTCCCGGTATAGATAAACGAAGCCCACAACCAGAACATCCGCCTGTAATTCACCGCCGAAATTTTTCATAATCTGTAATAAAGGTTTTTTCAGAGAATCTGCAGAAACCCTTCGATAGACGCCCGCTGCTCTTTCCTGCGGAATAATTTCCACATTTCTCAAATCCCTTAATTTATCGGTAAAAATTTCTTCAACAATTTTTTCAGATCCCTTGACGATACTGCCGCTCGAATTCACATTTCCGCAAATCGGACACTGAACGGTTGAAGATTCATCTTCCGGCATCACCGCTTGAAAAGGAATTACAGCCATTCGTGTTACGGTTTGATCGACGGTCTTTTTCTCGTCCTGCGCCTGAAGGGCACAGGGCGCTACGACAAGAAACCCAAAAAGCAATATCGCATAACCCATCTTTCTGAACGGTGAAAACTTTTGCATTTCAGAAAACCTGACCTTTCTATCCAAGAGTTCCTTTGGTGGACAAGACACCTGAAATTTCCGGGTTGATGTTCACAGCCTGCCGAAGCGCCCGGGCAAAGGCCTTAAAAACAGCTTCGATGATATGATGACTGTTGCTGCCGTATGCCAGATTAATGTGCAGCGTAATGCCGCTGTGATCGGTAAACGCCTTAAAAAACTCTTTAACCAGCGACGGATCAAATCCGCCGATTTTCCGGCGTTCATACCGGACCTTGTAAATTAGATAGGGACGACCGGAAATGTCTATATCCACGCGGCACAGGCATTCGTCCATGGGCACGGACGCCGAACCGTAGCGATGGATGCCGATCTTCTTGCCCAGCGCCTGCCCTACCGCCTGCCCCAGACAAATCCCCAGGTCTTCAACCAGATGATGATCGTCTATTTCCGTATCGCCCTTGCTTTTCACCACAAGTTTGAATTGACCGTGACGGACAAAAAGCTCCAGCATGTGATTCAGAAAAGGAATAGTCGTATCGATCTTGCTGCCGACGGATTGATCCAAATTAATGTCCAGTGCGATCTCGGTTTCCGTTGTTTTACGGACAATCTTTGCTTTTCTGGCCATATCTGCCCTCCGGATTAGATGACTTTATTTAAGGGGTATTCAATAATGCCTTCCGCTCCCGCATCCAGAAGCTGCGGAATCAAATCCCTCACGACACCTGTATCGATGACAGATTCAATAGCAAACCATTCTTCCGAATAGAGACTGGAAATAGTCGGCGCTTTCAGCGACGGCAAAAGCTTCATCACGGAATCGAGATTTGCCTTGGACACATTCAGCTTGATGCCGACTTTGCCCATGGCCAGAAGCGACCCGGTTAATAATGTCCGAATCTGTTCTATTTTCTTTTGTTTCCACGGATCATTCCAGGCCTCGCGGTTGGCAATCAACTGCGTGTTGGTTCTCATCAGTTCATGGACGATCCGCAATTTGTTGGCCCGGATGGTCGATCCCGTTTCCGTGACCTCCACGACGGCATCCACCAGACCATCCACAACTTTCGCTTCCGTCGCACCCCAGGAAAATTCCACACTGACCTTAATATTTTTTTCGGCAAAATATCGTTTGGTAAAATTAACCAGCTCGGTAGAGATGTGCTTGCCTTCCATGTCTTCAATCGAACGGATCGGCGAATCATCCCGCACCACCAGCACCCAGCGCGCCTGACGCGTGGAAACCTTGGAATAGACCAGATCCTGCACCGCCACCACATCGGAGTTATTTTCCATAATCCAGTCGATGCCGGTCAGTCCCAGATCCAGGTGACCGTCTGCAATATAGCGCGACATCTCCTGCGCCCTCACCAGTGAACAGTTAATCTCCGGATCATCGATATCAGGAAAGTAACTGCGGCTGTCATAGGTAATCCTCCAGCCGGCTTTTTTAAACAAATCAACGGTATTATTTTCCAGGCTTCCTTTGGGAATGCCTAATTTCAAAACATTCATTTATATACGTCCTTCGGATCAAAAATTTTTTCACCCACGATGACAAAATCACCGCCTTCAAGTTTCCGGTAAAAACAGGATCGATGCCCTGTATGGCAGGCCGCACCGCCCAGTTGTTCCACCTGCAATAGAATCGTATCATCGTCGCAGTCTATGTAAATATTCTTGATCACCTGAACATGGCCGGAACTCTCTCCCTTCAGCCACAGTTTTTGCCGGGACCGGCTCCAGAAAGTCGCCTTCCCGGATTGCAGGGTCGCTTCCCAGGAAGCCTTGTTCATATAGGCCAGCATCAATATGTCTTTCGTTTCAGCATCTTGAACAATGGCCGGAACCAATCCGTCAGATTTATTAAAATTCGGTTCAATCATGGAATCCTTCATCACATCAGATTTTTATATAACTGCAAGTAACTGTTCTATTTAGATGATGGATTCCATTAAATCAAGCAATATTTTATCATAATAATCATCTATTTCCAGCTTGCCTAACCATTTTATTCATGCTAAAAAATTTACCGTATTGATCCGAATTATTTAAATCTGATATCCGGAGGTTGGATTATGTCTTTGCTGACGGGAGGCGTTATTGCCTCTATTTTAGGGCTGATCAGCCTGATCTACTGGTGGGGTGATTTCATAAACCTCATTCAAGGCGCCCTTCCGATCTTCATGCTCTTGGGAGGCGTTTTAGCCATCTATGTCGGCTTTGATGAAATTCAGGATAAAATCCGGGAAGAAAGACAACGTCAGAACGAAGAACTTGAAAAGGCCAAGGACGAAATCGAAGCGGCCAGAGCTGAAGCAGAGCGTTATCGTGAAGAACTGGACAAAATAAAGGGTGAGAAAAATAAATGCTGAAACTATACGGCAAATCATAAATACATCTTGACACATCCGTTTAAATCAAATATTAGCCACGGCAACTATAAAGTTACGGACGCTGGTATGTGTAAATTTCCAATAAGTAAACCCTCGCCTTATTATATCTATATGTATTGATGCCTGCTTGCCCAGGGAAAATCCGGTAAGCAGGCTTGTCCGAAATCAACAGCACAAATTGCAAATAATCACCATCAGTAACAAATGTAATAAGTTTGTATTGAGTAAAAACAAAAAATTCTGGAGGAAGTAGATCAAATGAAAAAAAGGATTTTTTCTGTAACAGCAGCATCGTTCGTTGCAACACTGTTCTTTGTCTTTTGGTGCAGTTCCACCGTACTGGCGCAAACGACTCTGACGTACAGTATCTTTTTCCCGGCCACACACGCTCAAGCCAAGGCCGGCGAAAGCTGGGCCAAGGAAATTGAAAAACGCACCGGCGGCAAAGTAAAAATCAACATCTTTGCCGGCGGCTCATTAACACCGGCTGATCAAACCTTTGACGGGGTGGAAAAGGGAATTTCCGATATCGGCATGTCTTGCTTTGCCTATACCCGTGGCCGCTTGCCGCTTCTGGAAGCCCTGGATCTGCCGATGGGTTATCCCAACGGTACGGTCGCCACCCTGGTTGCCAACGACTTTGTAAAAAAAATGAAACCCAAAGAACTTGACGGGGTCAAGGTCCTCTATCTGCACGCTCACGGCCCGGGCCTTTTGCATACGCAGAAACCCGTCAATTCCATGGCGGACATGAAAGGCATGAAAATCCGCTCAACAGGCCTCAGCGCAAAAATCGTCGAAGCTCTGGGGGGTGTTTCGGTTGCCATGCCGCAGGGCGGAACCTATGAAGCGCTGCAAAAAGGCGTTGTGCAGGGCACGCTCGCCCCGATGGAAACCCTGAAGGGCTGGAAACAGGGACAGGTTGTTAAGTACACCATCGACTGCACCAATATCGGCTACACCACCGCCATGTTTGTCACCATGAATAAGAATAAATGGAACTCGCTGCCCAAAGATGTGCAGAAAGTATTTGATGATGTCAGTCAGGAATGGATTGCCGTGGCCGGTAAGGCCTGGGATGACGCGGATGCGGAAGGATATAAATTTTCCACGGGATTAGGCAATAAAATGATCAAACTGTCCGCTGCGGAAGAAGACAAATGGGAAGCGGCTGTGAAACCGGTGGCTGCCGGTTACATCAAAGCAATGGAAAGCAAAGGATTGCCCGGCAAACAAGCCGTGCAGGAAGTCGCCAGCTTGATTAAGAAGCACTCCAGGGCGAACAAAAATAATCGGTTATAATCCTCCATGTTTAGTCCGGCAAAATATTTAACACGCGCAGGCAAGGCTTTCAACCTCCTTGCCTGCGCCGCTGTTGTCGTCATGATGCTGCTGTCCACAACGGATGTAGTTCTGCGTCTGTTCGGCAAACCCATATCCGGCGCCTATGAACTGGTTGGATTTCTGGGAACCATCGTTGTTTCCTTCGCTCTGGCTTTTACATCCATGGAAAAAGGGCATATTGCCGTTGAACTGCTGGTGGAGAAACTGCCGCAACGCACACAGCTTGCCATCGAGTCATTTTGCAACCTGATTGGCGCATTGCTTTTTGGAATGCTGGCCTATAAGGCGATTCGTTACGCGCTGGATATCAAAGAAAGCGGCGAAGTTTCCTCAACGCTCCAAATGCCTATTTATCCTTTCATCTTCGGCATGTCCGTAGGCTTTGGTCTTCTGTTCCTTCTGCTCATCGCCGATTTTGTCAAATCCCTGCAAAGGACTTTTGACGCATGACTCCTACAATGACAGGCTTGCTCGGCTTTGCCGTTTTGATCGTCTTCATGTTTCTCAGGATGCCGGTGGGCTTCGTGATGGCCATTGTCGGTTACCTTGGATTTGGATACATTGTCTCCTGGGATGCTGCAGCCAGTCTGACCATTCGCGATTTTTATTCCACATTCAGTTCTTATAACCTGACCGTGATTCCCCTGTTTGTCCTGATGGGACAGGTAGCATTTCACTCGGGCATCAGCGGCCGACTCTTCAACGCCGCTCATAAATTTTTTGGCCATTTACCGGGAGGCCTGGCCATTGCCACCATCGGCGCCTGCGCAGGATTTTCCGCCGTCTGCGGTTCCACCAGCGCAACCGCCGCCACCATGGCCTCCGTGGCGCTGCCCGAGATGAAAAAGTACAAATACGATCCAGCGCTGGCTACGGGTGTCGTTGCCGCCGGGGGCAGCCTGGGAATTCTTATTCCTCCGAGTACAATCTTTATCATTTACGGCATTATGACGGAGCAGTCCATCGGTGAGCTTTTCATGGCCGGTGTCATCCCGGGAATCCTGCTGTCCTGTTTCTTCGTTATTTCCATTTTACTCTGGACATATGGTCGCCCGGAAATCGGACCGCGCGGACCCAAAAGCAGCTGGAAGGAAAAATTCACGTCTTTATCAGGGCTCATTGAGACACTGCTTTTATTCGTTCTCGTGATGGGGGGGTTGTTTGCCGGATTTTTCACGCCGACGGAAGCGGCGGGAGTAGGAGCTTTCGGCACGATCATCATCGCCCTGATCGGTCGCACTTTAACCTGGAAAGGGTTTAAAAATGCTCTTTACGATACTACACGCATTTCCTGCATGATTTTTATCGTAGTGGCGGGGGCGACGGTTTTTGGACATTTCCTTGCCGTAACGCGCATACCGGCAGACATCGGCACTTTTGTCTCCGAACTGCAACTGCATCGACTGATTATTATGGGCTTTATCATTTTGATTTATTTATTTCTCGGCTGCCTGATGGATTCGCTGGCCATGATCATGCTGACCATTCCCATTTTTTATCCGGTCATTCTTACCCTGGGTTTTGATCCGATCTGGTTTGGCGTTATTATTGTCATTATCGCGGAAATGGGCGTCATCACACCGCCGGTCGGCATCAACGCTTATGTCGTGGCGGGGGTCGCCCGCGATGTCCCGCTGCATATTGTTTTCCAAGGATCTCTGCACATGCTTTACGCCATGATCGCCCTGGCCCTCCTGCTGATCATTTTTCCCCAAATTGCCCTTTTCCTGCCGCAGATGTTGAGATAGGGAAATAGACTGCCCGCTTTTACAGGGAGCCAGAGATTGAATCGTAAAGACTGAAGAAAGAAAAGAAGCCCCATTTTTTTAACGGGGCTTCTTTTAGTTGACACTGAATTATGCGGAGGCACCAACGTTGGCGTCGACGGTATACTTCGTTTTAAGATATTTTTCCATCGTCTGAGGAAATAGTATCCATCCCAGCAGATCTTCGTCGGTTCTCGCTAGGTCGCCGATTGTTTTTCTCGCGTCTTCAATTTCCGACGGCAGATCGTCAGCCGGTCTGCAGGTGATCGGCTCCTGTCCCCGTTTATAATTTTTCAGTATTTTCTTGGCCAGGTCTTTATCAATCGGCACAGGCGTTTTACCGTACAACCCCAAAACAAGATCTTTAAGCTGGTTGGATACTCTGACATAACGGCCAAAAAGAACATTCAACACTGCCTGTGATCCGATAATTTGCGATGCCGGCGTCACCAGAGGCGGATAACCCATATCCTTGCGCGTCTGAACCACCTCTTTATAAATTTCGGGCAACCGGTGCATAGCCTTCATCTCTTTGAGCTGGCTGGTCAGATTGGAAATCATCCCGCCTGGAATCTGATGAGCAAGAACACCGTTATCGATAATAGAGAGTTTATGATCCGCCAGCAGATGTTTATATTTCGGCGCAATATTTTCGAGATGTTCACTCATTTCCAGAAGTTTGAGTAAATCAATTCCCGAATCCCGGTCGGTCCCCTGAAGAGCGGCCACGATCGGTTCGGTGGCGGGCATCGATGTTCTCAGGGCAAATGGCGCAAGGCAGGTATCAATAATGTCAACACCCGCCTCGATGGCCTTCAAGTATGACATACTGCCCATACCGCTGGTATAGTGCGTGTGCAAATGCAACGGGACTCTTATGGTTTTCTTTAACGCAGTAAACAAATCAAAGGCGTCATAAGGGGAAAGCAGACCGGCCATATCTTTAATGCAGATGGTATCCGCGCCCATCTTCTCCAGCTCTTTGGCCTTTGCCACGTAAAAATCAAGGGTGTAGATTTCCCCACCCAGGCGGCTTCCCGTCAGTGAATAACAAACCGTGCCTTCAAAGTGCTTGCCGTTGGCTTTGATTCTTTCCACACAGGTTTCGATATTGCGGAAATCGTTCAAAGCATCAAAACAGCGGAAAATGTCAATCCCGATTTCACAGGATTTATCCACGAAAGCCCGGACAACGTCATCGGCGTAATGACGGTAGCCGACAAGGTTCTGTCCGCGCAAAAGCATTGTAAAAGGTGTTTTTTTAACATACTTTTTAAGAATCTTCGGTCGCATCCAGGGGTCTTCGTCAAGGAAACGATGCATCGTATCAAATGTTGCCCCCCCCCAAACTTCCATGGCCCAGTATCCGCAGTTGTCCATCTCTTCAGCAATAGGAATCATGTCTTCCGTCTTCATTCTGGTTGCATAAATGGACTGATGCCCGTCACGAAACGTATTATCCTGAATCTTGATCGGATGGGTTGAAACCTGTTTTGTGCCTTCCATAAGTAACTCCTCACTTCATATTTTCTTATCAATCTTCAATTGTCGCCACCCTGTTTGAGCTTACTTTTATACACCTATCAGCATGGGACACTGATACTGTTAACATAGATTCATTTGACATTGTGGTATTAGGATTGAAGTTTGAACTGTCCGCATCCTGAATACTACGGTAACCGGATTGAAATATCCATTTACGCAGGAGA
>CAYOPU010000015.1:0-23899 GCA_964405915.1 uncultured Smithella sp.
CAGCCGTTGCATTCCTTTTCTTCGTTAATACATACGGGATGATACCCCTGGGCATTATACTCTTTGGACGGTATGATGTGGCCTTTGGGGCAGAAATGAATACAGAGCTGACACTCCTTGCATAGTTCCTTTTTTATCTTGATAGATCCTTTCAAAACATGTCCCCAAATCGTTTTTTGCCTGTTATTCAATTACATTCGGCGGATGCTATCTTGCGCATAATGTTCAGAATGTCAAGGATTTTTAGATGGAAATTCATGACGATAAGATAAGGATCAGCCAATCTTTCCAATTTGAAATCCTTCCAGTTTGATCGCCACGGCGCGCTGCATCAGCTCGATGGAAATGACGAACAACTCTTTTTGAGGGTCACTTTTAATCACGGTTCCCTCAATACCGGCAAAGGGACCGTCCAGAATCTGGGCCGGTTCTCCTTCTTTCGGATACTGAAGTGTGAACATTTCCACTTTTTTATTCATCAATCGCTGGATGGCGATGATTTTATCATCCGGCACAGGCAGCGGTTCCGCGTTCAGTTTTTTGCCCAGAATTCGAACAACGCCGGTTGTTTTGAGAATGGCCAGATGGATTTCGTTATCCAGAGATGCATTTACAAAAAGATAGCCGGGAAAAAGCGGCACGGTTATTTTCTTTTTACGGTCTTTTCGCTTGCTCCAGACTTCCATCTCCGGTACAAATGCAGTCAGATTTTTCTGGGTAAGACCGGTATGGGCCTTATATTCGTGACGGCTTTTTGTGTGAACGGCATACCAAGGCATGGCAAATCACCACTTTAAAAATTTTGACAATCAGTCAATTTACTGGTCGGGAACCTACAATAGGCAGTGATTTTTTGCAATGGAGAAAAAAATGAAAGTGCTTCGTCTTAATGGTTTGACGCTGACATTGGATGAAAAAGAAGAACGCCTCGCGGCAAAGGCTGCTTTGGTGTTGGGCATTCCGGCTACGGACGTTGGCGGTTTGAGTATCATCAAAAAGGCCCTGGATGCCAGACGCAACAGACCTCCTCATTTTGTTTATGCGGTAAAAATCAGTTTGAATGATGCGGTGGTGTTGCCGGAAACGCTGCCGGACGGAATACAACTCCAGCCGTTTAGGGATGATCCGGCGATTTTGCCGTCGTCAGCCGGGTCAATGGGAGCTTTCTCCGGGAGACGTTCCGTGGTGGTCATTGGCAGCGGTCCAGCCGGTCTTTTTGCAGCCTACACGATGGCTGTATCCGGAATTTCCGTCCTGCTGCTGGAGAGGGGACGTCCTGTAGAAGAACGCGTAAGCGATGTGCGGACATTCTGGGAAAAAGGCGCACTGAATCCACAAAGCAACGTTCTTTTCGGCGAGGGAGGCGCGGGGACGTTTTCTGACGGGAAGCTGACCAGCCGGACGAAAAACCCTTATGCCGGCCGGGTAAAAAAAGTGCTGGTTGAAATGGGCGCGCCGCCGACCATCTTAACGGACGCCAAACCGCATGTCGGCACGGATCAACTCCGGAACGTGATGATCCAACTGCGGAAGAAACTGATCAGCTTGGGCTGTGGCATTCAGTTTGATGCTCATGTGACGGATTTTATCATCCAGCAGGATAAAATGGCGGCATTGGTTGTCAACGGCAAACAGGAAATACAAGCAGAGCAGGTCATTCTTGCCATGGGGCAGAGCGCTGATGATACTTATCAGATCTTAGCGGAACGCGGCGTTAAAATGGAGCCCAAACCGTTTGCGATGGGGCTGCGCGTCGAACACCCGCAAACCCTGATTAATGCCATGCAATACGGCCGGTGGTCAAATCATCCTCATCTACCGCCGGCGGAATATTTTGTCACTGCCGCCGTTCGCGAACAGAATCGTTCCGTTTATACATTCTGCATGTGTCCGGGAGGGCGGGTGATTGGCTGCAGCGCATTTCCGGGATATCTGATTACCAATGGCATGAGCAACAGCGAGCGTAGCGGAGAATTTGCCAATAGTGCTGTTGTCGTTAATGTGCGGGTGGAAGACTTTGTGAAAGAGGGAGAACCGCTGAGCGGACTGGCCTTTCGCGGTTTTTGGGAGAAAAAAGCTTTTGAGGCGGGAGGCGGCAGCTATCAGGCTCCCGCGCAAAAACTTTCCGAATTTGTCGAACAAAAATTCTCCGGCGTTGTCGGTCGGACCAGTTTTTTACCCGGTGTTCAAGCCGCGCGGCTTGAAGAAGTATTGCCGAAATTTATTGCCGATGCATTGCGGGGCGGGATGAAGCAATTTGACAGGAAAATGCCGGGCTTTGTTTCTCAGGATGCCCATTTAATCGGCGTGGAGACAAGAACGTCGTCGCCGGTGCGTATCTGCCGCGGCGCCGACGGCCAAAGTGAAAACGTCCGGGGACTCTATCCCTGCGGGGAAGGCGCGGGTTATGCCGGAGGAATCATCAGCTCGGCGCTGGACGGCATGAAGACCGCTACAAGCCTGATGGCGGTGATAAACGGCAGTCCATGATCACATCCGCGCCTTTTTTGATCACCTTGCGCACAGAACATAATTTTGCGTCCTTTAAGTCATGAATGTGAAGATCGCCAACCGCTTCAATGCCCTTGCCGATAATCTTCGGGGCAATCACCGTCACCAGGCGATTAACCAGATTGTCTTTCAGCGCGGAGGTAATGATTTGCGCTCCGCCTTCAATTAAAACCGAAGAAATCTTTTTTGCCGCAAGAAGTGGCAGTAGCTTTTTCAAATTGACGTGATGATGTTCATCCGGGTCAACCGTAATGAGTCCAATGCCTGCCGATTGCAAGTTTTGAAAGCGAGGATCGGAATCGTTTTTTGTCGTTACAATCCATGTTGGCGTTTGAGATAGATTTTGCATGACGTTGGCGCAGGCGGTGATGGACAGGTTGGAATCCATGATGATTCGTAATGGATTTCGTCCCTTAACGTTTCGTACGGTCAATGTCGGATTATCCTGAAGAACGGTTCCGATGCCGACCAGAATGGCGTCGTGTTCGGCGCGCAATTGATGAGCGAACCGCAGCGAGGCGGGAGAACTGATCCACTGGGAATTGCCGGTGGCTGTGGCAATGCGGCCGTCGAGCGTTTGCGCGTATTTGACGGTGACAAACGGCAGCCCCGTTTCCATGAAATGAAAGAAGACTTCATTGAGATTGCGGCATTCCTTTTCCAGAACGCCGGTGCGAATATCGATTCCGGCGCTTTGCAGACAGGCAATGCCCTGACAGGCAACCAGCGGGTTGGAATCGGCGACACCGATCACAACGCGTCCGATTTTATGCCGGATGATTTTATCCGTGCAGGGCGGTGTTTTTCCGTAATGGCAGCAGGGTTCCAGCGTCACATAAAGCGTCGAACCGGCGACACTTTCCCTCGCGCTGTCTATCGCGTTGACTTCCGCGTGATTTTGACCGCAGCATTGATGGCAGCCCTGGCCGATGATCCGGCCGTTCTTGACAAGCACAGCGCCCACCATCGGGTTGGGGCTGGCATACCCCCTGCCTTTGGCGGCCAGTTTCAAGGCCAGGTTCATGTAGTGGTCGTCCGTCATATTAATTGATTATCGCAATGCCTGAATCAATGCAATCCATTTTTGAGATAAGCATGCTAAGATAGATATTGATTTCCGGCAAAATAAAGAGTAAAGCCAAACGCAAAATAGATTAAAATAGGTTCAGCATTCCTGAATAATCCTGGTTAAAGAAAAAATAAAAATAGAAGAGATATTTCATGATATTTTTTAATATTTTTTCCTTCATCTTCGGCGCCGCCATCGGCAGTTTTCTCAACGTCTGCATTTTTCGCATACCCGCTGAAGAATCCATCGTCAAACCGGCTTCCCGTTGTCCGTCCTGCGGCCATCCGATCCGTTTTTACGATAACATTCCCATCCTCAGCTTTCTTGTTTTGCGCGCCCAATGCCGGGACTGCGGCGCAAAAATTTCCTGGCGTTACCCGCTGGTGGAATTCATCACCGGGCTTTTGGCCCTGCTGCTGTTTATGAAATTCGGCCCGACCATTCATTTTCTTATTTTTTTTATTTTTACCGCTGTGCTGATCGTCATTACTTTTATCGACATCGATTATCAGATTATTCCGGATGTTATCTCCCTGCCCGGCATTCCCGTTTTTTTCCTGGCGGCTGTTTTTGTCGTCAAGCTCCCCTGGCTGGAAGCGCTCATCGGTTTGCTGATTGGCGGCGGCGTTCTTTTAGCCATTGCTTTCGTTTATGAACTCATCACCAAGCGTGAAGGAATGGGCGGCGGAGACATTAAGCTGCTCGCGATGATCGGCGGTTTTCTGGGGTGGAAATCATTGATCTTCGTTCTGTTGTTCAGCTCGTTAACCGGCGCGGTCATCGGCGTTGCCGCCATGATCATCAACAAGCAGGACACGAAATACGCCGTGCCCTTCGGACCTTTTTTATCGGCGGCGGCCGTGGCCTTCATTTTCTGGGGAGACGCCTTTATGAGATTTTTGATTTACCGGTATTAGGGCTGTCTGTAAAAAAAAGGTTGAAAAATAAATATTGAAAAATATTAAAAAAGTATTGAGTTTTGTTCGTCAAATCTGCTAAGCAAATCAAAAGCTATTTTGTAACAGGAACGAATGACGGATAAGGTTTACAAGATTTGTTTGAGTCAGGCAAATAAATCCGCAGCAGGATATGTGAAGCATGCGCCCATGTATTAGCATCTGCTGTGACGAGGGAAGAAGCGGAGTCACGTTTATTCTATGAGTCCTTCCAGCGAGCATGAAAGAACACGGATCGGAATGTTTGATGTCCGGGATGACCAGGCGGTTGTCAAGGAGATTAAAATGACGGTCGGCCTGATGAAACCGGGCTTTGACTTCAGCCATTTTGATGCGGCGTTTCATGATGTTAAACGCTTGTTTCTCGGCCAGTATGAAGGTTATCGTAAATGCAACACGCAGTATCATGATTTTGGCCACACGTTGATGGTTTTGCTGGCGATGACGCGTTTGATGCACGGCGCTTGTTTGCAGGAAATCAAATTGACGGACAAAGAAATCAATCTGGGACTGATCAGTTCGTTGATGCATGATGCCGGCTATATTCAGTCAATAGATGATTGTGAAGGGACAGGCGCCAAGTATACGCTGACGCACATTACCAGAAGCATTGAATTTGTTCAGAATTATTATTCCAGAGATCCTTATTTTGCGGCGGATATGCATAATTTTCATGATATTTTAAGATGCACCGGACTGAACACGGCGATTGCGGATTTGACGTTTGAGTCGGAGCGGATTGTTTTGCTGGGTAAAATGCTGGGCACCGCGGATTTACTGGGACAGATGGCCGACCGCCTGTATCTGGAAAAACTGATTTTGCTTTACGGCGAATTTCAGGAAGGCGGTGTGGCGGGCTATGAAAGTGAAATGGAGCTTTTCCGAAAAACAGTCCACTTTTTTCAGTGGATAAAAACGCGCTTTGAAAATGAGTTTGGCAATGTCGAACGTTATATGGTGGACCACTTTAAAAATCGCTGGAATATCAACGGCAATGTTTATGAAGAATCGATTGAAGCAAATTTCAGATATCTGCAACTTATTCTAAAAAGCAACCAGAAAGATATTCGTTCCGCGCTGCGCCGCAAGGTGTTCTCTTTTCACTAAAACCGACAATACTTGTTGATATTTTATGCAAGGTTTCATATGACGTGACGATCCCGTAAGGGGCGAAGGTTTATTGTCTAAGGAGGCTCATGTGAAGATTACGGTTAAAAAAGGAAATCTGGCTGAGACGAAAACCCCGGTCATGATCCTGGCGCTTTGTGAAGGTGAGAGGAAATTGCCGGAGACGGCGGCAAGAGTTGATCAACAGACGGGCGGGCTGCTGGTCGACATGATGAAATGCGGTGATTTTGAAGCTAAACCATCGCAGGTATCCGTGATTTATACCAGGGGGGCGCTGTCGGTCCAAAGAATCGCGCTGGTGGGACTCGGCAAAAAAAGTGGACTGACGCTGGAAAAGATTCGCGGCGCGTTTTCAAAAGTCATGCAGCATCTGCGCGGTTTGAATATTCAAGAAGCGGCAACCGCCATCGACGGGAATCTTCTGCCGGATCAAAAAGAAAATGTTGTTGCCGCGGCCGTGGAAGGCGCAATTCTAGGCCAGTATCACTACGCGTCATACAAGACGGTCGGCCGCGATGAATGCAAGGCAATGCGTCTTCTGGAAATTGTGGCGGCGCCGGAAGACTATGCCGTCACCCTGAAAGAAATTCAAAAGACACAGATCATTACAGATGCGGTTTATCTTGCCCGCGATATGGTTTCGGCGCCGGCCAACGAGATGACGCCGTCGATTATGGCCGCTCATGCCTCGAAAATCGCGAAAAGAAAAAATGTTTCCTGCCGCATACTGGAAAAAGGAAAGATGAAAGCGCTGGGGATGAATGCTTTGCTGGGTGTGGCGGCAGGCAGTCAGGAACCGCCAAAATTGATTATCCTGGAATACACCGGCGGCCGGAAAGGCGATGCGCCGGTTGCCCTGGTCGGCAAGGGGCTGACGTTTGACAGCGGCGGCATTTCCATAAAGCCCGCGGAAAAAATGGATGAGATGAAAACGGATATGTCCGGCGGCGCGGCGGTGATGGCAACCATCATGGCGGCGGCCGATCTGCGGCTGCCTGTCAACATAGTCGGTCTGGTTCCCGCCACGGAAAACATGCCCGGGGGCAGTGCTTTGAAGCCGGGCGATATTTTAAAATCTTATTCCGGCAGAACCATTGAAGTGCTGAACACGGATGCCGAGGGTCGGCTGATTCTGATCGATGCGCTCTCCTATGCTTTAAAATATAAACCGGCGGCCATCATTGACATTGCCACGTTGACCGGTGCGTGCGTTGTCGCGCTGGGTGAAGACGTCATCGGTATGCTGGGAACGGACGAGCAACTCAAACGAGACATCAACCGTTCCGCGCGGTTTACCGGCGAACTGGTCTGGGAACTGCCGCTGTGGGAACATTATGGCGATCTGATAAAAAGCGACGTTGCCGATTACAAGAACAGCGCGGGACGCATCGGGGGGGCGATTACGGCGGCGGCGTTTCTGTGCAAGTTTGTCGGCGATTATCCATGGGTGCATCTGGATATCGCGGGTCCCGCCTGGAGCACAAAAGATAAGGCCTATATTCCCAAAGGCGCGTCGGGCGTGACGGTGCGTCTGCTGGTGGACTATTTACAGAACTATCAACAAAAATAATGAAACCGCCGCTTTTAGAGATTCAAAACCTAAAAACAGTCTTTTCCACCGCCCGGGGTGTCATCAAAGCGGTGGACGGTGTTTCTCTGTCTCTGACCGCCGGTGAAACGCTGGGTGTTGTGGGAGAATCAGGATGCGGCAAAACAATGCTGGCGCTTTCCGTGATGAGGCTGATTCCGCCGAACGGCCGCATTGCCGAAGGCAGGGTGCTGTTTGACGGTCAGGACTTGTTGTCTTTGCCGGAAAAGGAGATGCGCGAAAAACGCGGCCGTGATATTGCCATGATTTTTCAGGAGCCGATGACATCGCTGAATCCGGTTTTGCGCATCGGCGATCAGATTGCGGAGGCGATCTGTCTGCACCAGCATGTTCCGGCCAAAGAAGCGCTGTCTCTCAGCGTGCAACTTTTAGGCGAGGTCGGCATTCCCGAGCCGGAAAGACGGGTGAAAGATTATCCCCATCAGTTAAGCGGCGGGATGCGCCAGCGGGTCATGATTGCCATGGCCATGTCCTGTCGTCCCCGGTTGCTGCTGGCGGATGAACCCACTACGGCGCTGGATGTGACGATTCAGGCCCAGATTCTGAATTTGATTTCCGATCTGAAAGAAAAAAACAATATGGCGGTTGTGCTGATTACACATGATCTGGGCATTGTCGCCGAAGCGGCGCAAAAGGCGGCGGTGATGTATGCAGGCAGGGTGGTGGAATCCGCGGCTGTGGAAAAATTATTTGCCCGTCCGCTGCACCCCTATACGCGAGGATTGATTGCGTCCCGGCCTTCCGCGGTGAATGAGACAGAAGGCTATTTAAAAACCATTCCCGGCACGGTTCCCAGTCTCTATGATCTTCCTGCCGGATGCCGATTTTCCGAACGCTGTGCGCTGGCCGACAACGAATGCCGGGCAACTGAGCCGACGTTGGCGGAAATGGAAGACGGTCATTTTGTCTCCTGCTTCGTGGCTCAAAGAAAAGTATCGTGAAGGAGTTTTCCCCTGCCATGGCGTCTGTTTTGATGGATATACAACACCTGGAAAAGAAATACTCTCTGGGCGGCGGATTTCCGCAAAACCGCCCGCGCATTGTCCGGGCTGTGGACGGCGTTGATCTGCAAATTTTCGAGGGGGAAACGCTGGGGCTGGTGGGCGAATCCGGCTGCGGAAAATCAACGCTGGCGAAGCTG
This sequence comes from uncultured Smithella sp., assembly GCA_964405915.1. Lineage (GTDB taxonomy): Bacteria > Desulfobacterota > Syntrophia > Syntrophales > Smithellaceae > UBA8904. The sequence continues at coordinate 8,415 of CAYOPU010000015.1, forward strand.
TTGATGAGGCTTGAAGAACCGGATGCGGGAAGCGCATATTTTAAAGATCAAAATATCTTCACGCTGTCCGCGGAAGATTTAAAAGCCTACCGTCGCCGTGTGCAGATGATTTTCCAAGATCCGTATTCTTCGCTGAATCCCCGAAAAACTGCCATGGGCATCATTGCGGAACCGCTGACGGTCCATCGAATGGGGACCCGTGAGCAAAACCGGGAGAAAGCCGTTCAACTGATGATCAAAGTCGGTTTAAGCCGCGAGCAGGCCAAGCGGTATCCGCATGAATTCAGCGGCGGACAGCGGCAGCGCATCGGCATGGCGCGTGCGTTGGCGCTACAACCCGCGCTGGTCATTGCCGATGAACCGGTTTCCGCTCTGGATGCCTCGATTCAGGCGCAGATTCTGAATTTGCTCAAGGATCTGAAAAAAGATTTCGGTTTGACCTATTTGTTTATTTCCCATGATCTGAATGTCATCCGCCATGTCTCCGACCGGATTGCGGTGATGTATCTGGGAAAAATCGTCGAACTGGCGGATAAAAACGATCTGTATGAGGCGCCGCTTCATCCCTACACGCGAATGCTGCTGATGGCCATGCCGTCCTGCGATCCGGGGAAGAAAAAGCAAGACATGATGATTCGCGGAGAAGCCAGAGATGCGGGAGACCCCGGGTGCAGTTTTAAAAACCGCTGTGTCTATAAAATAGCGATATGTGAAAATACGCAGCCCCGGCTGATCCCATATCAGGGCAGAAGATGGTGCGCCTGCCATCGTGCGGGAGACCATTGAACATTATGGAAGAAAAAGTATGCTGGGAAAACGGCGCGCTGACCGGCGAGGGGTTGTGGCGAAAGCAAACAGAAGATGTCGGCGTGGTGATTTGTCATCCGCACCCGCTGATGGGCGGATCCATGGATAACAATGTTGTGGAAACCATCCGGGATGTATTTTCGCAGTGCGGCTATTCCACATTACGCTTTAACTTTCGCGGCGTCGGTGAAAGCACCGGCGGTTACGATGAGGGCAGGGGAGAAACGCAGGATATTTTATCGGCCTGTGAATTTGTGAAACGTCAGGGCGTTGAAAAAATAACGCTGGCCGGTTATTCTTTCGGGGCCTGGGTTTGCTGCCGCCTGCTCAAAGATAAACCTTTCATGGCTGCTTCCGTTATTTTAATTTCTCCGCCGCAAAAATACTTTGAATTTGATTGGAGCGGACTGGAAAATGCCGTAGCATTCATGATCTGCGGAGATCGCGATCCATTCTGTGATGCGGATGATTTAAAAAAGACCTCGGATCAGATTCACGCAAAATTGACGGTTCTGCGGGCCGCGGATCATTTCTATTTCGGGCGGGAAGCTCAACTGGCCGAGCATTTAAGGAATTATCTACGCGAAAAAAAAGCTTGATTTTAATAAAAATGATGTTATGGTCGACAAAAATGTGACGGAAAAAGTATCAAAAGCACAGAGTCGTTACAAAAGAGATAGATGGTTTTGGTCAGGAAATTAGTAGTGTTGAAACTGTGTTACCCAAAAAAAATAACCGCAGAGAATTCTTGAAACAAGAAAAAGAATTCGTGCGGTTTTTTAGTTTCTGACGTTTTTTGACGGCGGAAACAAATATTTGAAAGGGGGATTTTAGCTTTGGCAGAAGGAAAAGTAAAGTGGTTCAACGAGAAGAAGGGGTTTGGTTTTATTGAAAACGATGAGGGCGGAGATGTTTTTGTTCATTACAGCGCCATTTCCGGGACCGGATTTAAGACTCTTTATGAGGGTCAGCGAATTCGCTTCGATGTTGAACAGGGCAACAAAGGGCCCAGCGCAACCAATGTTCAACCGTTATAATCAATCCTGTTAATTAACTTGCGGTAAAATGCCCCGTTTCCCGGGGCATTTTTATTTGGTATTCATGAAAAAAAATCTTATCGTCATCCTGGGGCCGACCGCATCCGGCAAAACAACGCTGGCGGCTCGACTGGCTCATGATTTGCCGGGCGAAATCATTTCGGCGGATTCGCGCCAGGTGTATCGGGGGATGGACATCGGTACGGGGAAGGATTTATCCGCATTCCGGATGGCGGAAAAAACCATTCCCTGTCATTTGATTGATATACTCGATCCATCTCAGGAGTTTAATGTTTTTGAATTTCAGAAGAGATTTTATGAGATCCTTAGCGACCTGCAAAAAAAGCAGGTTTTGCCGGTTCTGGTCGGCGGCACGGGGCTTTATCTCGAGTCCGTTTTGAAGGATTATATTTTACCGCAAGCCTTGCCTGATGCGCATTTCAGAGAAGAATGCGCTTTGAAATCCCAGGCGGAACTTCGGGAAATCCTTCTGGCGATGAAACCTGATCTGCATAACAGAACCGATCTGGAAGACCGGGACAGAATCCTGCGAAGAATGGAAATTGAAAAAGCCAGACAAAATCCGTCAGGAGAACGGGCGCAAAAACCTGTCATCCGGGCCGGCGTCTTCGGCATCCATTGGGACAGATCCGTTCTGCGGCGGAGAATTGCGGACAGGCTGAAAACAAGAATGGCGGAGGGAATGATCGAAGAGGTGTCCCGATTGCATGCGGAAGGTTTATCCTGGGAGAAGCTGGACAGTTTCGGCCTGGAATATCGCTATATCGCGGGGTACCTGCGGAACCTGATGACGATGGACGAGATGACGGCCGGACTTCAGATTGCCATCGGGCAATTTGCCAAAAGGCAGATGACATGGTTTCGGCGGATGGAGAAAAAAGGCATCGCCATTGAGTGGATCCCGGGAGACGATTATCCCGCCCTGCGTCGGCGCGTCTCGGAAGTCCTGTCATGAAAAAAGATGCCTTGCTGAAAAATTATTTTGAGAAATACGCGGCCGGGCCGCCCTGGCAAATACAAACCGAAAATCTTGATAACATCGACCAGGTCGTCGTTATTCCGGCTTACGCGGAAAGAGAGATGCTTTTTGCCACACTGGCGTCTCTTGCCGCCAATCCCGATGCGTTCCTGGAAAAAACCCTGGTCCTCTGCGTGATTAACAATAAGGAGGACGCGTCGGTTGCCGATAAGGAAAATAACGCGCAAACTCTTTCCCTGCTTTGCGCCTTGATCGGCAAACAGCCCTTCAATCAACTTCAGTTTGCCCATGAGCTCCATGTTATGCTGCAAAACATAGCCAAAAGCCCGTTAAGAGCAGCCTTTGTGGATGCATCTTCCCCCGGCCTGGAAATTCCTCCGCGTGCCGGCGGCGTCGGGATGGCCCGCAAAATCGGCATGGATATGGCTTTGCGCCTGCTGGCCCATTCCCCAAACGAGCCGCGGCTGATCTTGAGTCTGGATGCGGATACGCGGGTTCGCCCCGATTATTTATCGGCAATCCGCAATGCCTTTGTATCCGGCAAAGCCCGGACGGGGATTGTTGCCTATGAACATGCCATGCCGCCAGAGGAAATCGGTCAGGCGGCCATCTGCCTCTATGAAATCTTTCTGCGCTATTGGGTGCTTGGTCTGCAATATGCCCGGTCGCCCTATGCCTTTTATTCCATCGGTTCAACCATTGTGACCACGGCGGACAGTTATCTTGCCGTGCGGGGAATGAATCGCCGCGCAGCGGGAGAAGATTTTTATTTTCTGAACAAACTGGCCAAAACAGGCCCTGTCCGCCAGATTACGGAAACCGTGGTCTATCCCTCAGCGCGCGTATCCGGAAGAGTGCCTTTCGGCACGGGGGCGGCGGTTGAAAAAATTATGTCCAGCGCGGATTCCGGGCATCTTTTTTACAATCCCCGGGTATTTCTTATTTTGAAAAAATGGCTTGCTTTGATGACGCAGTCCTTTCACCGGTCCGAACAGGCCATTCTCGCTTGTGCGAAGGAAATTGATCCGGGGTTGGCATCTTTTTTAATCGCCCGCGGATTCTTATCGGTCTGGCCTAAAATCCGATCAAATCTGAAGGATGAAAAGACCTGGAACAGACAGTTTCATAATTGGTTTGACGGATTTGAAACGCTGAAGCTGGTCAACGATCTCTCCAGAAGGTTGTATCCGCGAATGAGCCTGTTTTCCGCACTGTCTGCCATGACGTCGCTCACGGGCGGGGAAAACCCCGGCCGATTCATGAATGAACACACGGCAAAAGCGGAAGATCTTTTGAGGATTCTCCAGGATTTGCGCCGTCTTTCGGGAGCAGGCGCAGACCCCGCATCATCAGGATAATTTTCTTGACTTGACGGGAGAATATCGCGTATAGCGCACGTCACTTTTACACTTAATTTTTTTGGAGGAAATCCATGAATAAAATTTTCACAAGAAATGCTCTGACGGTTTTACTGATCATTTTAACGGTCGTAACGCTGGGATGCGGCAAGAACGAAAAAGAGGAAGCGCCGGTGTCTTCCGGGCCAGCCCGGCCCAATGTGCAAAACGCACCGCTCCCCGGGATGGAAAAACCCGTCATTGCGCCGGACCTGAAAGATGTCGAGCAGGCCCAGTTGAAGGATGTGATTCTCAGCGTTGACGGTGTGACCTTAAAAAAGAGTGACCTGGCCAAACAGGTTCAGGATAAAATGAAGCTTTATAAAGACAAGATTCCCGCCGACAAGAAAAAAGAAGCGCAAGCCGGGATCCGAAAGCAGCTGATGGAAGAGTTTGTGATGCGCACCCTGCTCATGAAAGAAATAGAAAACAAAAAAATCATGGCTGTCGATCAAGAAGTCACGGCGGCCATGAATCAGATCAGGGCCAGTCTGCCGCCCGGTAAAAAAGTCGAGGATTTCATGAAAGACAACCATATTTCCCGTCAGGATATCGTGCTGGGGGTGAAAATAAAAAAGCTGGTCGAGATGGAGGCCGGCAATAAAACGAAGCCGTCGCAAAAGGAAATCAGTAAATTTTACAATGCGAATAAAGATAAGTTCACCACGCAGGAAGCCATTCATGTTCGTCATATTCTGGTGGCGATTGATGCCAAAGACGATGAAAAAACGAAGGCGGAAAAAAAGGCGAAAATAGAGAACCTGCGCAAGCAGCTTGTCGAAGGCGCGGATTTTGCCGAAGTTGCTAAAAACAATTCGGACTGTCCCAGCAAAGAAAACGGCGGCGATCTGGGAGAAATCAAGAAAGGCCAGACGGTCAAACCCTTTGAAGATGCGGCTTTTACACAGGAAAAAAATGCCATCGGGCCGGTGGTGACCACGGAATTCGGCCACCACATTATTCAGGTTCTGGGCCGGACGCCGGGAGGCGCCGTTAAACTGGACGACGTAAAGGGTCAAATAGCGCAGTATCTCGAACAGCAAAAACAGGCGGAATCTTTTGCTAAAATGGCGGCAAGGTTAAAGAAAAACGCAGCCGTTATGTATTACGGGAACTGATGAGAATCAAGAAAACAGGCCGGATTACTTCGTTCACCCGGATATGCTGCGATATACCTATCAACGAATGCTGAAGCAGTTTACTTGAAGCTGTGTTCGGCATCCGGAAAAGCGCTTGTTTTTACATCCTGAATATAGTGTTTGACGGCGTTTCGGATTTCATGACTTAAATTCGCGTATTTTTTGACAAACTTCGGCGTCATCCGGTCGTTCATACCCAGCATGTCATTGATCACCAGCACCTGTCCGTCGCAGTGAACACCGGCGCCGATGCCGATGGTGGGAATGGACAGGGCGCCGGTAATTTCCGCGGCCAGCTTTTCGGGAACGCATTCCAGCACCAGTGAAAAAGCGCCGGCTTCTTCCAGCATAACGGCATCCTGCATCATTTTCTCCGCCGCGTCTTCCTTCTTGCCCTGAACTTTATAACCGCCCAACTGGTGGACGGATTGCGGTGTTAATCCCAAATGTGCCATAACGGGAATGCCCGCCCGGGTCATTTTTTGAACGATTTCCGCGTGTTCCCGTCCGCCTTCCAGTTTGACCGCCTGCGCGTCGGCTTCTTTGAGCAAGCGTCCCGCATTGGCCATCGCCGTCTCCGGAGATACCTGATAGGATAAAAACGGCATATCCGCCACGATCATGGCTTTGTGTGAGCCGCGGGCGACGGCTTTGGTATGATGCACCATATCTTCCATCGTTACGGGAAGAGTTGTGTCGTAGCCCAGAATCACATTGCCCAGAGAATCACCCACCAGAAGGATGTCAATATCGCTTTCGTCCAGAATAGCGGCCATCCCGTAGTCGTAAGCGGTCAGCATGGTAATTTTTTCGCCCTGCGTTTTCATTTTTTTGATATCCAGAATGGTTTTACGGTTGATCTTCGTCTGTGTGCTCATTTTTTTGATCCTTTCAGAAGCTTTTGAATGATAGTTGCCTGTTCGGCAGTCAAGGTCCCTTTTTGACGCGCCAGCTTCACCGCGATCATTCCCATGTTGGCGTATAAAGCAGAGAGGTCGGGATGATGGCACGCCATGGCTTCGATATGTTTTTGAATCGTTCCCGAATCACCGCGGGCAATCGGTCCCGTCAGCGCCTTTTCGCAGCCCTGTTCTTCAATATTGGACAGACTGCCATGGACTAAAGGCAGATAGGCCTTGCGTGCGTCTTTTTCCGCAAAGCCGATGGATGAATAAATCGATTCGACGACGCTCATTAAAGAGACCAGGTAATTCGAGGCCATACAGGCAGCCGCGTGATAAAGCGGTTTTTGCGCCGGTGTGACGGAAATGGGGATTCCGGAAAGATCGCGGACAATATCCGCCGAGAGCTTTTTGACGCCTTTGGCGGCTGTCACGCCGAAATAGCTGCCGGGAATGCTTGCAATGGCGCCGTCGATGGACGAAAAACTCTGCAGCGGATGAATGCTGGCGACGAACGCCCCGGCCCGGGCCGCGGGTTCCAGAAGATCCAGTCCCCCCGCGCCGCTCATGTGAAAAACCTTCTTTTCCTGAACAGAGGAACCGTCCACGATTTCCGCACAGACTGAGCAGATGCGGTCGTCAGGCGTTGTGATGAGAAGGCAATCGGCCGGACCCGCCGCCTGCGCGGGATTCCGGACGCCTTCAGCCCCGGTGTAGTCTTTGGCTCTTTTTAAATGAGCGGCGGAGCGATCGGCGAAAAATACAATTTCATGGCCGGCTTTTTTCAGCAGAACTCCGATTGCCGTTCCAACCATTCCGGCGCCGATGATGGAAAATTTAAGCGGTTTTTTTTCTCTCTTCATGATATTCTGTCCATAAAAAAAGGCCTTCCGCAGCAAGGGAAGACCTGTATTCGACAGTTTTGTTGACTCCCGTCTCAGTCTATGCCAAGTGATCCAAGCGGTTGACTGGTTTCTAACACACCCCGTCAGCGCCGTCAAATGATATTTCGGAGCGCACTATCCAACAAAGAGCCTTGTTTTTACGCTGTCTCTCGGTTATACAGGCGCAGGGAGAACAGCATGAAAAAAGTGGATTTAATCTTATTCGATTTTGACGGCACGATTGCCGATACGGGCGCAGACCTTATTGCGTCCGTCAATTACACCCTGACGGCCATGCGTCTGGAAACCAGATCGTCTGAAGAAATCATCAGCTTTGTGGGCGACGGGTTGAGAAAATTGATGGAAAGATCGCTTGGAGAAAATCACAGAGGAAGGCTGGAAGAGGCGATGAGCATATTCAGCGGCCATTACGAAAAGCATCTGCTGGACCAGACCGTACTTTGCCCGCATATCGAGGATGTGTTGAAATATTTCAATCACAAAATGAAGGTGATTCTGACCAATAAGCGCTACGCTTTAACCGTGGCCATCGCCCGCGGGCTGCGCATTGATAAATATTTTATGGAGATTGTCGGCGCCGATACCACCCCCTATCAGAAACCGGACCAACGCGTGGTTGCCTATCTGCTGGAAAAATACAATGTGACGCCGCAGAAAGCCGTGATCATCGGCGACGGCGTCAATGATATTGCGGTGGCGAAGAACGCGGGGATTTTGTCCTGCGCGTATTTAAGCGGTTTGGGGAATAAAGAGGCGCTGCTTCAGATGGAAGCCGACTTTTATTGTGAAAACCTGATGGAAGTCAATTCTCTGCTTCAATAATGATGATTAAAAAAATTGAACAAACCCTTCAGAAATATTCTCTGCTGAAGACCGGCGAAACCGTTGTGGTCGCCTTGTCCGGCGGAGCGGATTCCTGTGCGCTGCTGTTGAGTTTGCTGGATCTTGCGGAAGGCTATGGTTGGAAAATAATGGTTGCCCATTTCAATCACGGGCTGCGCGGCGGGGCGTCCGACGGAGATGAGGCATTTTGCCGCGGCCTGGCGCAGCAATACGGTCTGGTTTTTGTGACGGAAAGGATGCGCCAACGGTCCATTCCCAAAGGAGCATCCCCGGAAGATTATTTCCGTCGGGAAAGGTATCGGTTTCTGGACCGGGTTGCCGCGGATCACGGGGCCGGCAAAATTGCGCTGGGTCATCACCTGCAGGATCAGGCGGAGACCGTTTTAATCAATATTCTGCGCGGGAGCGGTTTGGACGGCCTGAAAGGTATTCTGCCGATGCGGGAGAACAAATACATTCGCCCCCTGATCGAGGTATCGCGAACCGAAATCAACGATTTTCTCAAAGAGACCGGCGTCAAACCTCGCGAGGATCATTCCAACAGCAGCAAAGCCTATTTGCGCAACCGTATCCGCGGAGAGCTGATTCCCCGCCTGAAAAAAGAATATAATCCCCGCATCGCAGAAAACCTGGCGCGGATGGCGACGATTATTCGCCGGGATGATGACTTCCTCAACGGATGCGTCGATGCAATCATCAAACCGCCTCACGTTATTAAAACGCGGCATGAGGCAGATTTTTCCGTAACCTATTTTAAAACGCTGCACGCCGCTTTGGGTTACCGGCTGCTCAGGTCCCTTCTCGAAGGTCTGGCGCCTTCCGGCAGGGGGTTTTCATTTTCCCACATCCAATCGCTTTGCGATCTGGCGATGAAGAGTTCATCGGGAAAAGGAATTGCGCTGCCGTATGGCCTTCACGCGCAAAAAGAGTATGACCGCATTGTCATTCAATCGGCAAAAGACGAGACAATAAAGGATTACGAATATCGGATGATGGTTCCCGGAACGGTTGACTTAAAGGAAAGGGGGCTTATCTTATCCACGAAACGGGCGACGGCGGATGAGATTGATTTTAGCCGCATCAATAGAATTTACCTGGACGGGGACAAAATTAAAGGAGATCTGACGATTCGGAATCGCCGCAGCGGAGACTGGTTTGAACCCCTGGGAACAAAAGGGTCGCAAACAATAAAGAAGCTGTTCATTAACCGCAAGATACCCAAGCCGGAGCGAAACAGGATTGCGCTGCTGACCGATCGCGAATCCGTAATCTGGATTGAGAACATGCACTTAAGCGAACGGGTGAAAGTGTCGTCTGAAACAAATAATATTCTGATGGTTGACATTTTGCCTTTTTCGTGAGGATCGAAATCCGCATAAGAAAATATTTGAGTTAAATTGCATATTATTATAAAGGTCGGCAAACACATTTAATTTTTAAGGAGAAAGATATTGAATCAGTTGCAAAAAAATATAGCACTTGTCCTGACGGTGCTTCTGGTCTTTTTGCTTGTCTGGCAGTTGTTTAACCAGCAGAAGCCCGGCACGCAGGAAATGAATTACACAGAAATGCTGTCCCACCTGAAGAACGGAGAAATTGTGGAAGTTACCATTCAGGGAGAGGCGGTTACCGGCAAACTGGCCGGCGGCAAAATGTTTAAAGTTTACACGCCCAAGGATGACGGACTGGTTGCCATGTTCCGGGAGAAGAATGTCAAAATCACCGCCAAACCGATGGAAGAAAATCCGTGGTACATGATCCTGGTTTCGTGGTTTCCCATGCTTTTGCTGATCGGCGTGTGGATCTTCTTCATGCGTCAGATGCAGTCGGGCGGCGGCAAGGCCATGTCCTTTGGTAAAAGCCGGGCGCGTTTAATAACGGATAAATCCAAAAAAGTGACCTTTGCCGATGTGGCCGGCGTCAATGAAGCCAAGGCTGAACTCGAAGAGGTGATTGATTTTTTAAAAGATCCCAAGAAATATACCAAACTGGGTGGCCGTATTCCCAAAGGATTGTTGCTGGTGGGGCCTCCCGGAACGGGTAAAACGCTTCTGGCGCGCGCGATTGCCGGTGAAGCCGATGTTCCCTTTCTAAGCATCAGCGGGTCTGATTTTGTGGAAATGTTCGTCGGCGTGGGCGCATCCCGCGTGCGGGATTTGTTCAGCCAGGCCAAAAAAAATGCGCCCTGCATCATCTTTATCGATGAAATTGACGCCGTCGGACGTCACCGCGGCGCGGGCCTCGGCGGCGGTCATGATGAACGGGAACAGACGCTCAACCAGTTGCTGGTGGAAATGGACGGCTTTGAGACCAATGAAGGCGTTATTCTGGTTTCGGCAACCAACCGTCCGGATGTTCTGGATCCGGCGCTCTTAAGGCCGGGGCGTTTTGACCGGCAGGTCGTCGTTCCTCTGCCGGATGTAAAAGGCCGGGAAAAAATATTTGAAGTCCACGCGCGCAAGACCCCCGTGGCGGATGATGTCGATTACGCGATTTTGGCCAGGGGAACGCCCGGCGCATCGGGGGCCGATATCGAAAACCTGGTCAATGAAGGCGCGTTGAATGCCGCCCGCTTGAATAAAGACAAGGTCAACATGTCGGATTTTGAATTTGCCAAAGATAAGATTCTGATGGGCACTGAAAGGCGGAGTATGGTCATCAGCGACGAGGAAAAGCAGAACACGGCTTACCACGAGTCCGGCCATACCCTCATTGCCCGCCTGATTCCCGGAACAGATCCGATTCACAAGGTAACGATTATTCCGCGAGGCAGAGCGCTGGGCTTGACCCAGCAATTGCCGATTGATGAGAAGCATACCTATCCCAGCAAATATCTGGAAAGCAATATTGCCGTGTTGCTGGCCGGACGCGCGGCGGAGGAGTTGATCATGAATGATTTCACCACCGGCGCCGGCAATGATATCGAGCGGGCCACCAATCTTGCCCGGAAAATGGTTTGCGAATGGGGCATGAGCGCTAAACTGGGGCCGCTCAGCTACGGTAAGAAGGAAGAACAGATCTTTCTGGGGCGCGAATTTGCCACGCACAAGGATTACAGCGAGGAAACGGCCAGAAGCATCGATGCGGAAGTTGTCGCCATTGTGAAGCGCAACTACGATAAGGCCAAGTCTCTTCTGGAAGAGCATATTGAAATCCTGCACAGTATGTCTAAAGAACTCCTGGAAAAAGAAGTTCTCAACAGTGCGGAAATTGATGCAATCATCGGCAGCGCTCTGCCTGAACATGCTGTGCTGCCGCAATAAATAGTGATCGCCGGCTTTGAAGATAGTTAAAATCCATAGTTTTGACGAAGCGGTTGACGTCTTTCGGAAAATTGGCGTGGATCCTTACGGGATCAGTGCGATGGCGCCAAAAGTTCAGCATTTCAATATTCTTCTTTCTTCGCAATCCTGCAAAGTAGCCAATATCCTCAAGCAGGAGATGTTGTCTCTGGGCGCTGATGCGGCTGTGGCGCGCGGCAGTGTATCCTGCTCCGTTGACGCCACCGATATTTTACTCATGGGAACGTTCAAGCAGCTTGCCGGACTGGCGCGGAAAATTGAAAAACAGCCGTTCGGATTAGCTCAGATATCGCGGGACATTCTGGATCTTCTCGACCATACCGGCCGGAACCGCTATGTTCTCAAAACGTCGCGGCGTGAGATAACCCTGGGCAAAAGAACCCTGATCATGGGTATTTTGAATGTCACCCCGGATTCTTTTTCCGACGGCAGCGTTTACTTTGACCGGCAGAAAGCCATGGAACGCGGCTTGCAAATGGCGGACGAAGGCGCCGACATCATCGACATCGGCGGAGAATCGACGCGGCCGGGATCAAAACCGGTTCCCGTGCGTCAGGAAATCGCCAGGGTTGTTCCCCTTGTGGAAAGCCTGTCCCGAAAGTTGAAAATACCCATCTCCGTGGATACGAAAAAATCGCCAGTTGCGCAAAAATCCCTGGAGGCCGGAGCGGAAATCATCAATGACGTCAGCGCCCTGAACGGTGATAAAAAAATGGCTGCCGTCGTCAGGAAAGCCAGCGCGGCGTTAATCCTCATGCACATGAGGGGCGCGCCGGAAAACATGCAGACGGGCAATCTGGTCTATGACGATTTGATGGATGAAATCATCGCTTATCTGGCGCGGCAATGTCGCAGCGCCGTTGCGGCAGGCATCGGCAAAGACCATCTGGTTGCCGATCCGGGAATCGGATTCGGCAAAACGTATGAGGATAATTGCCGGATCATAAAAAAAATCGCAGAGTTGAAATCCCTGGGACTTCCGCTGCTGATCGGCGCGTCGCGCAAAGCTTTCATCGGCCACGTAACGGGCGGACAACCCGCGGAAAGGATGGAAGGAACGGCTGCCGCCATTTCCGCGGCCATCATGAACGGCTGCCATATTGTCCGGGTTCATGATGTGGCGGCCATGAAAAAAGTTGCGGCCATGACGGATGCGATTGTTCACGCCTGAAAGGAACTTATGATCTACGGAATCGGCATTGATCTGGTGGAAAACGACCGTATGGACAAAATCATTCAAAAATGGGGCGACAAATTTTTATCCCGGGTCTTTTCCAAAAGAGAAATTGAATATTGTGGCCGTCATGCGCAGGCATCTCTTCACTACGGGGCTCGGTTTGCCGTGAAAGAGTCGTTTCTCAAGGCCATCGGCACCGGCCTGGGCAAAGGCGTGAAATTGCTGGAAATTGAGGTTGTCAACGCCAAGAGCGGCAAACCGCAGATATTGCTGTGCGGCGGCGCCAGGGAATTCCTGGTGAGAGCCGGAATTGAAAAAATTCATTTGAGCATCACGCATACAAAAAAATATGCATCCGCAATGGTTTTACTGGAAAAATAATTTTTAAATGATAAATTTGCCGGCAGGCGTATGAAAGAAAAAAATGATCTTTTTGAAATAGTATCTGAAAATGCCGGGCAGACTGTTGCCATCGGCTTTGCTATCGGCGAAAAGGCCGGGGCGGGGGATATCTTCGCGTTGTCGGGCGAGCTGGGTGCGGGAAAAACCTGCTTCACCGGCGGTCTGGCCCGTGGCGTCGGCGTCGGCGATCATTATCCGATCACCAGCCCGACCTTTACCCTGGTGAATGAGTATCCCGGGCGCTGTCCGCTTTACCATTTTGATGTTTATCGCTTGAATGGGGTGGACGATCTGGACGACCTGGGTTATGACGAATATCTGTCGGGAAAAGGCGTGATCGTCATTGAATGGGCGGAGAAAATCGCCAAGGCTCTGCCTCCGGACAGCATATCGATCCGTTTTACCTATGTTGATGAATACAAAAGAATCATCAGCATCAGCGGGCCGCAAAAAAGAATTCGGGACATAGTGAAAGATATTCAGAGGGAGGGTTAGCATATGGGGTTGGTCGTTCAGAAGTATGGCGGCACATCGGTAGCGAATATTGAAAAGATAAAAAATGTGGCGGGCAAGGCCATCCGGGAGAAGAATGCCGGTCATGATGTCATTGTTGTTCTTTCCGCAATGGCGGGAGAAACCAACAGACTGATCGATCTGGCGCACAGCGCCGCTGAATCTCCCGACGAGAGAGAGTTCGACTCGCTGATTTCCACGGGCGAACAGGTGACGATTACCCTGCTGTCCATCGTCTTGAATGAGATGGGATATCCTGCCCGTTCGTTTCTGGGGTTCCAGGTAAAGATCAAGACGGACAGCACCTTCAAAAAAGCCAGGATAGAGCTGATCGATACGGAGCTCATCCAACAGGAACTGAAAAAAGGCACCATTGTTGTTGTCGCCGGATTTCAGGGTGTTGATGACGACAATAATATTACCACGCTGGGACGCGGTGGTTCCGATACCAGCGCGGTGGCGCTGGCCGCGGCGCTCAAAGCCGAGAGGTGCGATATTTATACGGATGTGGACGGCGTTTATACGACCGATCCCAATGTCTGCGACAAAGCCAGAAGACTGGATAAAATTTCCTACGACGAAATGCTGGAAATGGCCATGACAGGCGCAAAAGTTTTGCAGCCCCGTTCTGTGGAAATGGCCAAAAAATATGATGTGCCTGTTTATGTCAAATCAAGCTTTTCCGATGAAGGCGGAACACTGGTCACAAAGGAGGATAAAGAGATGGAGAAAGAAGTGCTGTCGGGGATCACCTATGATCGCGATCAGGCGAAAATTACGGTCGTTCATATACCGGACAAACCGGGAATTGCGGCGATTTTGTTTACGCCTTTATCGGAACGGAACATCAGCGTTGATATGATCATTCAAAACGCCAGCTTGCAGGGTTATACCGATCTGACCTTTACCGTGTCGAAAAAGGACATGAAGGAAGCGCAGAAAATTATTGAAGCAACGGCAAAGGATATCGGCGCCGAACATGTGGAAGTGAATGATGACGTGGCCAAAGTATCGATCATTGGTGTAGGGATGCTCAGTCATTCCGGTGTTGCGGCAAAAATGTTTAAAACCATGGCGGATGAAGGCATCAATATCATGATGATCAGCACATCCGAAATCAAAATATCCTGTGTGATCCAGAGAAAATATACGGAACTGGCCGTGACAGCGCTTCATGACGCATTTCACCTGGAAAAGAAAAATTAATGCATGATCATGGTTGAACGTCAGGTAAAGGGAATAATCGCGGTATCGGTCATTTTAGCGTTTATTCCCTTTATCGGTTTTTTTTATCCATTCCGGCCAGTGGATTCCGGATATCCCGTATTTTCCACTTCCCGTCCGGATTCGCTCATGATTGAGATCGTTGCCGATGCCGCGGATCATGACATCTCCGGCCTCTATTTTGTTGAACCCGGGACAACGGCAAAACAACTGTTATCCCGACTTGATTCCGGAAAAATCGGCACGGAAGATTTTAAACTGCAAAACGCCATGACAATACGTCTTGTCCATGACGGAGAGCGTCAGGGCCTTGTTAGGGAGAAGATGGCCGCCGCGAAAAGATTGGCACTGGGATTGCCCATCGACATTAACCTGGCCGGTTTTGATGATCTCCTGATGATTCCCGGTGTGGGAAATAAACTGGCTGAAAATATCATGGCCAGGCGGGCGGAAATCGGACGGTTTCAAACCATGAATCAATTAATGGAGATCAAAGGGATCAAGGAAAAAAAGTTATCGAAACTGCGTCAATATCTTTATATCGAATAATGTGCAGCAGAAACCTTCACACCTGTCATGATCTGCTGTAGGATTCGTATAAATTCAAAACACGCCGGACGTAATTTTGCGTCTCACGGTAAGGCGGTATGCTGTAACCGTACTTTGCCACGGCGCCTTCGCCTGCATTATAGGCGGCAAGGGCAAGCGTCACGTTGCCTCTGTACAGTTTCAGCAGATAACTCAGATAACGGGCGCCGCCGTCGATATTGTCGCCCGGATGAAAAACATCATCCACCTTCAAAGCGGAGGCCGTCTGGGGCATCAGTTGCATGAGTC
>CAYOPU010000016.1:0-23633 GCA_964405915.1 uncultured Smithella sp.
CTTCCAGCATCATGGCGTATTCGGCGCGGTTCAAGACTTCGTCCGGCAGGAAGCTGCCCTGCGGTCCAATTTCCAGGCCCCGTACGCCAATTTCCAGTATCCCCTCGATATCCGCCCTGAGCGGGTGAGTCGCAATATCTCCGGACGTCGTATGGCCCGGTACAGGCTTCTGTGCGGCTTTTTCGGGGTCCTTGAAAGAAGTGTCAAAGGTCTTTTGCGTCCGCTTTTTATACAGAACATCGATTTTTAATTCTTCCATAAAGAGGGCCGCGGCATCCGCACGGGTAATTTTTTCCACCAGAGCAATCTTTTTGCCCGTGGTCGTGCCGGGCATCGCCCGCTGGATCTTCTGCACCAGATCCCACTGCACATCGGCTTCACGGGTATAATCCCCTTTTATTGCCAGAACGTTGGCAAACATGGCGCCGGCCTTGCCGAATTGCAGCGACGTCTTGAAGGCCATTCCCATGAAATAATACGCCGCAGAGGATTTTGGATCCAGTTCGACGGCCGCGTTGAACGAATCCATACATTTATCCAGCCAGCTCTTGTCCTGCTCACAGTCAACGCCTATTTTCATGCAGGTTGCTTTACTCAGGGTATTCACGCGAATATAACCAATGTGCACGGCTAACTTTTCGTCGGTTGCCTCTGCATACTTCCAGGCCTTGTCCATCTGTTCGAGCGCCGATGTAAAATCCTGCTGATAAGCCTTGGCCAGCCCCATTCCGGCATAAGCCTTGGAATACTTATTATTCAATTGCAGCGCCAGTTCGAATTCCCGCTGGGCGTCGGCATATTTTTCCTGATCGATAAGCTTCGCTCCCGTGAAGACATGGTGTTCCGGAGTGTCCAGCTGGCTGGTTGCCACCCTGGCCTTGGGTGCACAACCGGCAATCAGCAAAACAGCCGCCGTCAGCGCGATGAGAGAAAATAATTTATTTATTTTATTGTGATGAAACATATTTTACTCCTTTCTTTAAAAGGTTTACCACCTTGAAATATCTTTCCCGATTCTTTCCTAAAATTGACCTATAATTAGCTTTAGTGAAGCGTGAAGTCAAGTCAATATTGGCGATCGGGAAAATTGATTCCCGCGTTTTTTCATGGCCTCCTGGACATCCGAATGGCGCAGCATCGCCGCAAGATCGGCAACCGATGCGGGCAGCGTTGAGATGGCTTTGCCCGTGGAGAGCGCCAGGCAGAATATGTGCGCGGTTTTTTCCAGAAGCTCCGCGTGCAGGATGGCCTTGTCCAGATTTTTTCCCAGTGCAAGAATGCCATGGTTTTGCATAATATAGGCGTTGGCGTTGTTGGACAACATGCCGCCCACATTAGCGGCAAGTTCCGGGCTTCCTGAAAGAGCGTAGGGAATCACTTCAATGGTCTGTCCCAGCGAAAAAGATACTTCATCAAAAAGAGCGGGGATCGGGGTATTGATCACGGCAAAAATGCTGCCGAAGATTTGATGGGTATGGACAACGGCGTTGACATCCGGCCGTTTCTGATAAATAATGCCGTGCAGTCCGGCTTCCATGGAGGGATTGCGTCCATTTTTTACCTCAATAACCGAGTTGTCAAAACCGACCACGCAAATATCGTCAGTGGAAAGCTCCTGATACTTCACGGACGACGGCGTGATGGCCATGGCATGGTCATCGAGACGCACCGAGACGTTTCCTCCTGAACCCCGATGTGAACCAAAATAGCCTTGATCGGAAAGCCAGAGACTGGCATCAAGAACATTCTTTTGATCGTTTTCGTATGAAGTCATGGATAACAGGCAACCTCCTCTCGTAGAAATTTTCTATGTTTGACAATCATGATTGCACAAGGGAACCCGCTATGTTCATGAAATACAAAAATATAAGATTTTTAGTAACTTCAATCAACCACCTCGCAGCACGCTGCGGAGAATTAACGTGCGTCCTGCAGCAGCGGGATTAAAAGAAGGACACCCGTTTGAATACAACATTCAACCAGTGACACAGCGTGTTGCGTTATCAATTATTAGCGTTAA
This sequence comes from uncultured Smithella sp., assembly GCA_964405915.1. GTDB lineage: Bacteria > Desulfobacterota > Syntrophia > Syntrophales > Smithellaceae > UBA8904. The sequence continues at coordinate 2,021 of CAYOPU010000016.1, forward strand.
GGCAGCATCCGGGTCATCAGCTATTCCCTTAAGCATTCCGCTGTTATGCAGCGAAATGATGCCATGAAGCGCGCTGATCATTTGAATGGTCAGTAATTTCTGGTCAACCGGAGGTAAGTCCGGTCTCGTTTCTCGATACTCATTAATAATTTTTATAGCAAAGAAAAACACTCTCAATGAACTATGGAATTCATCTGTTGACAGTTCTTCCTGAGGGGTGCCGATATAGTCGCTGTATTGACGAAGAGGTCTGTTGAGCATAACATCGTAGATATTAATGTTGCGTGTTCCGAATTCCACAAAAGAATCAGCCATATTCTTCAATCGACTCAGCGGCGTATCGGCTTTTTCAACGTCAGATCTGATCTTGTCATAAAGCATGACAAAGGCCTTTTTATGGATGGCGATCAGGAGTTCATCTTTATTCGCATAATAATTATAGAGATTGGCCGCCGTCATCTTCATTTTGGAACCGATCTTGGCCATCGACAAGTTCTCATATCCGGTTTTCACAAGAATTTCAAAAGCACAATCAAGGATATGGTCGCGAACTGCTTCAACTTGTTCAACACTTCTGGTTATTTTGGGCATGATGAAACGTATGTCCTTCGGGTTAACTTAACGGCGTATAGCTAAGGCAATCAGGCTTTAAAGTCAACCGATATCTTCTTAGCTAAAGATGAAAATAGTTCTTGATTTTATAATCCAACTGGATTAATTTAAAGCCATTCAATTAACGTTTATATAGTGGTTTATTGAGAGCACTTTAGTTGAGCAAGTCAATACAGGGGGATACAATGAAAAAGTTCATGTTACCACTGGTTCTACTACTTATTGTTTTCAGCGTTTTTGTTTTTATCAGTTGCGAGGAGGACGCTGTTGTCGATCCTGTACCAATTGATAACAGTGCCCTTGATGCTCAGGTCAAGGCGGCAAACGGTTCATCAACATCAGGAAGCACCTATCTTGTCGGTGCGGGCATCTACGACATCACCGGTCCGGCAGCAGAGGTCGGCTTGATGGGATTTGCCGATGATACCCAGAAGGATTCCGGTATCAGCATGCGCCTCAGATCCAGAGCCTTTGTGGTTGGTGACGGAATCAACCGGGTTGTTTTTGTAAGCGCCGACACCTGGGCAATGAGTCAGATGGCAAAATTGAGAATCGGAGAAAAACTAGCCGCTGATCCGATCATGAGCAAATACTACAGCGTGAAAAACGTCTGTGTCAGCGCAACCCACACCCATTCCGCGCCTGCCGGTTTTGACGGATATTTTCTCTATGATGCCGTTCCGCAGGGATTTATCAAAGACAGCTTCGACGCGATTGTAAACGGCGTGTATAATTCAATCGTGCTCGCGCATAATAACGCCGAACCGGGAAAAATTCGGGTCAGCAAAGGGGAACTCCATAAAGTCGGATGGAATCGTTCGCCCCGCATGTATGAAAACAATCCGGCTGCTGAAAAGGCTCTGTACAACGGTAATACGGATAAAACTATGACCCTGCTCAAGTTTGTAAATCTGGCAGGCAACGAAATCGGCATGATCAACTGGTACGCCGTGCACCCGACTTCCGTAGGGGCGAAAAACACACTGATTACCGGTGACAACAAAGGTCATGCTTCCTATATGTTTGAAAAAGACAAGGGGACCGACTATCAGGCGTCAAAAACATTTGTCGCAGCGTTTGCCCTGGCCAATGCCGGTGATGTTACCCCCAATGTTCCCTTTACCGCTCATATGGGAACAGTTGAATCAGCAATGGAAGCGGCGGAAATCGATCTTGCTACCGCTGTTTATCTGGGATTGCCCTGGCCGGAAGCGAGGGGTGAGGCTGACATCGAACAGAATATATCATTGAAAGTCAGTGCCACAAGGCAATACGCCAAGGCGAAAGAGCTGTATCATGCAGCAACCGAAGAACTAAAAGGATCCGTTGATTTCAGACACGAATGGGTTGATATGAGGACTTTGCATGTTAAATCCCAGGGAGTGACCACCTGTCCGGGAGGCATGGGTGCATCGTATTCTTTCGGGAGCCCAGCAGAAAATCCAACACCATTTCCTCTGTTCAAGGAAGGCGTCACGGTTGACAGCATCGATTGGAACACGGATTTTGAAAACGCTTTTCTGGCTAACATCCTGCCCGGAGCGATCGGTATTATATATCCGGCCTCTCAGACGGACGCTTACAAGGCCTGTCAGTATCCGAAACCGGTCATTCTCGCCACAGGCCTGATGAGCTTCAGCCTGAAAAATATTCCGCTCACACCGCAAATCATTCCTTTGCAGGTGCTGAAAATCGGTAATCTCGCGATTGGATCGATTCCGACAGAAATCACCACCATGGCGGGAAGAAGGGTCAAGAACACCCTGATAGATGGTCTCAAACCGGTAGGTGTCACCTACTCTGTTATTGCCAGCCATGCCAATACCTACGCCTCATACACGGCCACAAAAGAAGAATATCAGCTTCAGGGATATGAAGGAGCCGGAACATTCTTCGGCCCGAATCAGTTGAGCGCGTTCCAGCAGGAACTTGGCATGATGTGCGAAGCCATCGTCAGCGGCAAGGCGATTGCGGAGGGTACGGCGCCGGCGGACATTACCGGTGATACGATCAATATGACAACCGCCGTCGTCTTGGACGACAAACCGGCGTCTGTCGAGTTCGGCAGTGTTTTCACCCAGCCTGCTGCTTCGTATAAGAGAGGCGCACTTGTCAGTGCTGTGTTCTGGGGCGGACATCCGAGGAACAATTTGATGACACAGAAGACCTATCTTGAAATTGAAAAGGTCAACGCCGACGGAAGCGCGACGATTGTTGCCAGAGACTGGGATCCGGAGACCAAGTATATGTGGCAGCGCGACAGCGCGGCGTATTCCAAGATTACCATTGTCTGGAACACCAAAAATGCACAGGTCGGCACGTATCGCATACGCCATTTAGGGCACTGGAAATCCGCCGGTGGAGGAATCAGTTCATACACGGGTGAGACAGACACATTTACGTTACTGTAAACTCGTGAGAGGTTACAATAAGATGAGGATCATCCCTTCAGATGATTTTGTTTCTGTCCCAGAAAAGATTGACGGTTTTCCGCATGCCATCTGCCTGCTCAGGGACAAACCAGTTGATCGTCTTGTCGGCCGCAAACCAGGTCTGCTGCCTTTTGGAATAATGCCAGGTATCCCGGTTAATTAAATTCAGTGTTTGATTCCACTCACACCGTCCCCGGATAAATTCAATCACCTGCTTATATCCCAGGGATTGGAGAGGCTTGAGCTTTTCGTTGTACCCCCGATCAAGAAGCCCACGTACTTCATCGACAAAACCCGCCTCCACCATTTTCTCTGTGCGCAGGCTGATCCTCTTTTTCAATTCGTCACGGTTAACCCGGAGGCCGATTTTGCAGGCATCGTAAGGACAATCGGCAAACAGATGTTTGCGCCGCAAGGCGACGATGGACTGGCCGCTTTGATCCAGAACTTCCAGCGCCCGGATGACCCTCACGGAATCGTGGGGGTTAATGATCCCCGCCGCCTCCGGGTCTCTTTTGCGCAAAAGGTCGAAAAGATATTCCCGGCCCAGACGATCGCGAAGATCTTTATAATAATTACGGATAGTTTCGTCAACCGGCGGCGTTTCAATGATTCCCTGAAGGAGTGTCCGGATATACAGGCCGGTTCCGCCCACGACAAAAACGGGCTTGTTTTCGCGGGCTGATTTTTCAATCACCGCTCTCGCCTGCTCTACATAAATGGCGGCGTTGAATTCTTCATCCGGATCGACCACATCGATCAGATGATGCACCACTTTTTTTCTTTCTTCACGGGTGGGTTTGGCCGTCCCGATATCCAGGTAACGGTAAACCTGAAGCGAATCGGCATTGACGATCTGGCCGCCGCACGACTCTGCCAAGTTAATGGCCAGACGAGTTTTCCCGGTGGCCGTAGGTGAACAGATGACAACAATCGGAATCTTCGGCATCTTATTTTCGCTTAAACATTCGTTCGATTTCATAAAGAGAAAATTGCACGCTGATCGGACGACCGTGCGGACAGGTGGCATTAAAAGGCGTCTTCTCCAGATCACGGCATAAAGCAGCAACGTCCTCAGCGGAAAGAGCCGCGTTGGCCTTGATGGCGGCATGGCACGCCAAAGAGGCCAGTATCTTTTCCTTTCGCTCCGCAAGCGACGGCAATGCCTGATCGCCTCCCAGCTGATCCGCCAGATCGGAGATAATCTCGCCCGGCAAAACATGGGGCAGAGAAGCAGGCATAGCCTTAACCACAATGGCATCGCGGCCGAATATCTCCAGATCCAGGCCGATTTCCCTGAGCAGGGGAAGCGCATCTTCAAACAGGCTGATCTGCGCGGGAGTAAGGCTGACAACTTCCGGCATCAGCAGGGGCTGACTGATGACTTTCTCAGCGTTGGCCGCTTTCAAGCGCTCCAGAAGGATCCTTTCATGCGCCGCATGCTGATCTAACAGCATCACACCATCCGGGGCGCTGAAAACGAGATAGGTATCGGCAAACTGGCCCAGATATTTGCGATTCGCAAAGATAATCTTTTCCTCGCAGGAAATGTCTTCAACATGACCGGGAACGTCGGACGGATTTCCGGTACGCGTAAATAAATCATCTGAGATCGCCTGCCGCAGGTTCTGCCGGGAATAAGTGCCATCCGGCCGTTCCGCAACAAAACTGGAAGCTTTCGGCCTCCAGAATCCCGAGGAGACGGATGTCGTTTCCCGGGGTGTTAAACGATAAGCTAAAGCATCCTGCGATGTCCGTGCGCCGGCAAGAACCAGCGCCACGGTTTTAGAAACCAGATCGTAAATGTCGCGGGCATGACGAAAACGCACTTCCAGTTTGGCCGGATGAACATTAATATCCACATCCTCACCCGGCACTTCCAGAAACAAAACAGCCGCGGGATAACGACGCGGTTCGATGACCTGACGGTAGGCTGACAGCACCGCATGCGTCATGCTGTTGTCACGGATAAAGCGCGAATTGACGAACAGGTAAATGCTTTTGGAATTATACTTCGTAAATTCCGGCGTTGAAATAAAACCTTTGAGCCGCACATTTTCATTCTGTTCACGAACCTCCAGACAGTGACGGGTAAAATCATTTCCCATCACCATGGCAACGCGGTCGGAGACATCTTTTGCGACAGGCGCAGCAAATACTTCCCGTCCATCGGCTGCGGCACTGAAACGGACTTCCGGATGGGCCAGCGCCAGACGCGTGATCGCGTCCAGGCAGGCGCTCTGTTCCGTCGCTTCGGTTTTCAGGAATTTCCGGCGCGCCGGCACATTGGCAAATAATTCCGTCACGGTGATTTGCGTTCCGGAAGGCAAGCCCGCCGGAGAGATTTCGGAAATACCGCCTGCCTGCGCCACCGCTTTTGTCCCCTCCAGGTCGTCCGGACGGCGGGTCAGCATCTCCACGCGTGCAATAGACGCAATGCTGGCCATGGCCTCGCCGCGGAAACCGAACGAATCGACATGATAGATATCTGCCAGTTTCGAGATTTTACTGGTGGCGTGACGCTCGAAAACGAGTGCAACATCTTCATGTTCAATGCCCGCGCCGTTATCGACAATCCGGATGGACTGACAGCCGCCCTTCTCCAGTGCGACGCGAACATCCAGCGCACCCGCATCAATCGAATTTTCGACCAGTTCCTTTACGATCGACGCCGGTCTTTCCACCACTTCACCGGCGGCAATCTGGTTGGCTACCTCTTCGGACAAAACAACAATACGCTTAGACAATCACGCTTCCCTCTTTCAACTTGACCGAAAAAAACCGCAGCCACCAAAACCTTTGTGACTGCGGCCTGATTCATTCCCTTGGACAGTTCCGGTTTAATCCAGAACGATCATCACACGGCATTGTTTCATGAAAGACGCTTTCTCCGCCGATGCGCGAACCTGCTGAGCATCGGCATTGCTGATCACGACGTCTGATTTACCAGCGCCGCCGGTTTTCAGCGCTTTCACCGTCACGGGATTGGCCGTCACGCGCTGATTGCTCTGGGCCGCCGTGAGATCGCGCGCGTATCCGCTCATGCCCTGCTGGACGGCATATTCACGTTCGACATTGGCGGAACCATAAACTTCTTTGCCGTCTTCATCAAAGATGCGCGGAGACATGGCCGGGCGTGCCTGAATGCCACGGGCGTCAACTACCAGTCCGGAATAGGCAGTCGGAGCCGGCGTAGCCACGACCGGTGCGGGAGGCGCGGGCGCTGCGGGAGCAACCGGCTCCTGAACCGCGGGTTCAGGCTGCACAATGGCTTTACGCTTTTCAATGGACACCGGAATGATAACTTTCGACAATTCGCCGTAAAGTGGCATTCTCAGTTTGACTTCCACGGTGCCGTCAGACAAATATTCCTGATTCACAACCGTAGCGCCTTTCACCAGTCCCTCGAGCTGGGTGTTGATAATGTCGCTTTCCACCGCAAAGTCTTTAACAGTGGTTCTGGAGTCCACCTGAACCCCCTTGGTTATTTCCAGCAAATTACGATAGGCGTCAACTTTGGCCGCACGCAAAGCCAAGGGACGCGCCTGAGGTTTTCCGTAGGACCGTTCGGGCGGTGCGCCGATGCCGATCGCTTCAATATAGCCTGCCGACCAATTCACCTCCCCCTGACCGACCTTGTCCACCCATTCTGATGCACTGACTTTATCCTGACAAAAACCTGCTGATGTAAATAGCATCAAAACTCCTGCCATGACTATCATTGAAACAAATCTGACTTTCATAGAACCCTCCTTATAATTGTCATATTCAAAAATATAATTCTTAAATCTGCTGCAAAAGTAACAAAATATGCTCAAGGTTGCAATAAGAATTCTGAGATCACATACACATTTTGCGTACCAAGAGTTCTGCTTGAAAATCCCATGTTGATGTGATACTTGACGGCCTCGGTCACGATCACATCCCCATACTGGACTGTATTTATTTGATTACATTTATTTTTTAAGAAGACAGGAGCAACAGGAAATGGATTACAAACAGACATTAAATCTTCCCCAGACGGATTTTCCGATGAAAGCCAATCTGGCCGTGCGAGAGCCGGAAATGCTGAAAAAATGGGAAGATATGGGCATTTACAAAAAAATCCGGGAAACGGCTAAAGGCAGAACGCCCTACATTCTGCATGACGGCCCTCCCTATGCCAACGGCAATATTCATCTGGGCACAGCGCTCAATAAAATCATCAAGGATATCGTTATCAAAACCAAAAACATGACGGGCTTTGACGGGGTTTATGTGCCGGGCTGGGACTGCCACGGTCTGCCCATCGAACATCAGGTCGATAAGGAACTGGGCGGCAAGAAATCGGGATTGTCGCAGGTCGAAAAACGCCGCGCCTGTCGCGTGTATGCAGAGAAATTCGTGGATATCCAGCGGGAGCAGTTCAAGCGCCTGGGCGTCTTCGGCGAATGGGAAAATCCGTATCTGACCATGGCCTATCCTTACGAGGCGGCCACCGTCGCCGAATTCGGCAAACTCTACCTCAACGGCAGCGTTTACAAGGGCAAGAAGCCCGTTTACTGGTGCGCAACCTGCAAGACCGCTCTGGCGGAAGCCGAGGTGGAATACGCCGATCATCATACGCCGTCGATTTACGTCAAGTTTGCCTTTGATTCGGATATCAGCCAGGTCCTGCCGAAACTGGCCGGTCAAAAAGTCAGCATGGTGATCTGGACAACCACCCCCTGGACGATTCCCGCCAACCTGGCCATCGCCGTCAAGGATGATTTTATTTACGCCGCCGTGAAGATTGACGATGATGTGCTGATCGTCGCGAAAGACATGCTCGATTACTGTCTGGACGCATTCGATTATCGCGGTAAAAATTACGAGATTCTCGATGAGTTCAAAGGCGAGGTTCTGGAAGGCCAGAAGTGCAGTCATCCTCTGGTGAAACGGCACAGCCTGCTGATTCTCGCGCCTTTTGTCACACTGGAAGCCGGAACCGGCGCTGTGCACATCGCACCGGGACACGGCCAGGAAGATTATGAAATCGGCCTCGAATACGGCCTGGACAATTACGCGCCGGTGGACGACGCAGGCAAATTCACCGAAGACGTCGAATTTTTCGCCGGCCAGTTTGTTTTCGACGCCAACGACAATGTCATTAAAAAACTCGACGAGGTGGGTGCGCTGATGGGTCATGTTCCCATGCAGCATTCCTACCCGCACTGTTGGCGCTGCAAGAAGCCCATCATTTTCCGTTCCACAGAGCAGTGGTTTATCTCCATGGAAAAAAACGACCTGCGGAAAAAAGCGCTGGCCGCCATTGACGAAGTCCAATGGATTCCAGCCTGGGGGCACGACCGCATTTACGGCATGGTGGAAAACCGTCCGGACTGGTGCATCTCACGGCAGAGATCGTGGGGTGTCCCCATCACGGTGTTCTACTGTGCGAAATGTAAAAATGAAGTGTTGACGAAAGCAATGCTGGATCACCTGGTCGTCCTGGTGGAAAAAAGCGGCGCAGATATCTGGTTTGAAAAAGAACCGAAGGATTTGATGCCCCATCATACCACCTGCCCGCATTGTCATGGGACAGAGTTTACCAAAGAGATCAATATTCTGGATGTGTGGTTTGACTCGGGCGTGAGCCATGCGGCGGTTCTGGAAAAAAGAGCGTATCTGGGTTCGCCGTGCGATATGTATCTGGAAGGCAACGATCAGCATCGCGGCTGGTTTCATTCCTCGCTTCTTGAATCCGTGGGAACCCGCGGGCGGGCGCCTTACAAAAGCGTTCTGACGCACGGCTTTGTGGTGGACGGCGAGGGCAAGAAAATGTCCAAGTCCGTCGGCAACGTGATCGGCGCGGAAGAAGGCGTTGCCAAATACGGCGCGGAAATTCTTCGTCTGTGGGTGGCAGCGGAAGACTATACTGACGATATCCGCATTTCCGAAGAAATTCTTAAACGTCTGATGGAAGCCTACCGCCGAATCCGCAATACCAGCCGATTTATCCTGGGCAACCTGTATGACTTTAATATTGATGCAGACGGCGTATCCTACGACAAAATGATGGAAATGGATCAATGGGCGCTGCATCGCCTGCAGGAAGTAATCAAACGCGTGACGGAAGCCTACGAGCGCCATCAGTTCCATGTGGTCTTCTATACGCTGTATAATTACTGCACGGTGGATTTAAGCGCGCTTTACCTGGATGTTTTAAAAGACAGGCTTTACACCAACAAGGCCGCCTCCACGGCGCGCCGTTCCGGTCAGACAGCCATGTTCTTCATTCTCAACACCATGACCCGGCTGCTGGCGCCGATTCTCACCTTTACCACGGAAGAAGTATGGGGGGCGCTGCCGCAATGGCAATGCAAACAAGAAAGCGTCCATCTGGCGCAATTCCCGGCGGTCAACGAAAAATATTTCAATGCCGAGCTCGGTGAACGCTGGCAAGTCATGATTGACGCCAAGGCGGAAATTGCCAAAGCCATCGAACAGGCGCGCAAAGAAAAAGTGATCGGCCATTCGCTGGATGCCCGCGTCAGTATTGCCGCTCCCGAAAAAACGCGGGCTTTATTTGCCGCACATCTGGAAGATCTGCGCGCTTTGCTGATTGTATCGCAGGTACAGCTGGTCGGGGAGAAAGACATTGTCAAACCTTATCAGAGCGAAGAGTTGAAGGGCCTGGTGGTCGGCGTGGAAAAAGCACGCGGCGCCAAATGCGAACGCTGCTGGATATATGAAGAATCGGTCGGCTCCGACGCCAATCATCCGACGGTCTGCAGCCGCTGTCTGCCGAATTTGTAGGAAACAGGCTATGGGCAAGAGGCTATAGGCTTTGAACTACGAGCCATGAGCCATCGTGTGGGAAAGGATAACTTTTGAAAAAAAATTTACTGATCTTCATTCTGGGCGCGGCAGTCATCATCGCGCTGGATCAAATAACCAAATCCGCCATTACCGCAAGATTTGTTCTTCACGAATCCTTCCCGGTCGTCAACGGTTTTTTTAATCTTGTTTATGTCATGAATCCCGGCGCGGCGTTCGGTTTTCTGGCCGGCGCTTCCGAAACATTCCGCTATTTTTTCTTTTCCGGAATTACCGTTCTGGCTGCCTGCTTGATTGTTTTTTATCTTGTCAAAAGCAATCCCCGGAATCTGCTGCTGGTTTGCTCTCTGACTCTGATTTTCGGCGGCGCCATCGGCAATCTGATTGATCGTCTGCGCTTCGGCGCGGTCGTTGATTTTCTGGATGTCTATATCGGAACCGCGCACTGGCCGGCCTTCAATGTGGCGGATTCCGCCATCACCGTTGGCGCGCTCCTCATGATCTGGGAAATGATCCTGAATCGCAAAAACCAAGAAGCCGCAAAAACATGAACTTTTTTCCCGTCAATCGTTTCGATCGGGAGCGCACGCCAGGATATCTTTGAGTGAAATTTCCGGATGGTGATAACGTTTCTTTTTAGCCGTGCCCCTGCCGTATTGAATCGCCTCGTCAGGACACCACTGGATGCAGGCAAAACACTGTTCGCAACGATGCAGCCACTCAGGTTTGTTTCCGGTCATCCGGATATTCCGAGCCGGACAGATCTTTTCGCAAATCCCGCAGCCACTGCATTTTTCATCGGCAAAAAAAGATTTGTCCATTCCGGCGACATAAGGCAGGGAGAGACGATAGATCATCGAAAATATCAGATTCTGCCAAAGAGGGCCCTTCTCCGGCTGCAGCACTTCCCGGTCACGTACGGTTTTGGCAATCTGTTCGATTTTTTCAAGCGCAGCGGCAAATTTCTGCTGCTGCTTGTCCTGTGAAATTGCCCCGCCCCACGGAATATAATTGCTGGGCAAATCGAGGGAAAATCCGGATGAAAGATGAAGTTGTTTTGTCCTTAAAAATTCATACAACTGGATCAGCGTCGCGGCCACCTGGCCGGCATTCACGGCAACGGCAAAGATGTATTGCGAGGGATCGGCTTTCAGGCACTGCAGAAAATCAATGACGGGCGGCGGCACTCCCCAGATGTGCACGGGAAACACCAGACCGATGCGTTCCGCATCGCAGGAGACGGGTTCTTTCCGGTTGCGGCTCATGGAAATCAGTGCCGGCTGTCCCAGGCAACCGGCTACTTTTCGGGCCGCCCATAGAGAATTGCCTGTTCCCGTATAAAAAAAGATAGGGGTTGTCATCAGGGTGATGTCTTGAGCGCGCGGTTATAAGCCGTTTCAGAAAAACCATCTATTTGATATCTATCGATCACGGCAAAGGGAACCGTATTGCTGTCGTCAATTGCTTTTCTTTTCGCCACCGCCGTTTCGTCCTGATCGATATTATATTCGGTGAAGGCCAGTTCTTTAGCCGTCAGAAACACTCTGGCTTTGTCGCAGTCCGGACAATTATTTTTTGTATAGAGAATAATCTCCGGCTTTTTCTCTTTTTGAACTGTCGGTTGTTCAGCCGGTTTGTTGCTTCCTTCAAAAGCCTTGATTTTTAAATTTTTCGGCGGTGGATAATCGGTAATATGCGACACACCGGATTCATCTTTCCAGGTGTAAAAATCAGCGTTTGCCGGTCCGGCACTCATGACGATCAAAGCCAATAATAAAAACAATTGTTTTTTCATCTTCTCCCCCCAGCGCCTGAGGCGCACGTCCGGTATTTTAAAATCAAACGCCCGCCATGTTTCTCTGATGCCGCTCTGATAGTCAATAAACGGATGAAGATTCATCTGCACCCTCTTGGAGCTGGCTAAGCATCTTCTTCACCGGTAAATTAACTTAAAAGATTCATAAATGTCAAATTGTTTTGTTTGGATCATCTGTTGCACATGATACCATCCATTCTGAAGCTCACACCCTTTTTCTTTGGTAAAAAACCGTGTATTATGTCATAGTATTGCAAAGCATTAATTCAGACTCGCAGGAGTTGGCCGATGAATAAATCTTACATTTTAGCCCTTGATCAGGGGACAACCAGTTCGCGCGCTATTATTTACAACCGGGAGGGCGGCGTCGTCAAAATCGCACAAAATGAATTCACCCAGATCTATCCTCAGGCCGGCTGGGTCGAGCATGATCCCATGGAAATATGGGGATCACAACGCGGCGTCGCCAGCGAAATCCTGGCGACCACCGGCATTGCGCCGGAAGAAATCGCGGCGATCGGCATTACCAATCAGCGTGAAACCACCATCGTCTGGGACAAAGCCACGGGCAAACCGGTCTATAATGCCATTGTCTGGCAGTGCCGTCGAACCGCGGCGATCTGTGACGAGCTGAAAACCTCAGGTCTGGAAAAGTACATCCGGGAAAATACGGGACTGGTGCTGGACGCTTATTTTTCCGCAACCAAAGTAAAATGGATTCTCGATCGCGTCGAAGGGGCCAGAGACCGGGCCAAAAAGGGCGAACTGCTTTTCGGCAATGTCGATACCTGGCTCATCTGGAATCTCACCCGGGGCAAAGTTCATGTCACCGATTACTCGAACGCCTCGCGCACCATGCTCTACAACATTCAGGACCTCAAATGGGACGAGTATATTTTGGAAAAACTGGATATTCCCGCCTGTATGCTGCCTGAGGTCAAGCCGTCCTCCTCTGTTTACGGTGTCACCGACGCACGGATCTTCGGCGCGGAAATTCCCATTGCGGGCGACGCGGGCGACCAGCAGGCGGCGCTTTTCGGCCAGGCCTGCTTTGACCCCGGCATGGTCAAAAACACTTACGGCACCGGCTGTTTCATGCTGATGCTCACCGGGGAGAAACTCGCCCATTCCCGAAACGGCCTGCTGACGACCATTGCCTGGGGACTCAACGGCAAGGTGCAATACGCCCTCGAAGGCAGCATCTTTATCGCCGGTGCGGCGATTCAGTGGCTGCGCGACAGCCTGCGCGTCATTTACGACGCTCGCGACAGCGAATATTTCGCCACAAAGGTTCCGGATTCCCAAGGGGTTTACGTGGTACCCGCGTTTGCGGGACTGGGCGCGCCGTATTGGGATATGTATGCCCGCGGAGCGATTCTGGGACTGACGCGCGGCACCAACCGCAATCATATTATCCGCGCCACGCTGGAATCCATCGCCTACCAGACCCGCGACGTCCTCGAACTGATGCGCACCGAATGCGGTATCGAGCTATGCGAACTGCGAGTCGATGGGGGCGCCTGCGCCAACAATTTTTTAATGCAGTTTCAGTCTGATGTTTTGAACGTACCGGTGGAACGACCGGAAATCATCGAAACGACGGCGCTGGGAGCCGCCTATCTTGCGGGACTGGCCGTAGGGTTCTGGAAGGATCAGGCAGCCATTGCCGAAAAACGAAAAGTTGATCGCCGGTTCCAGCCCGACATGGAAGAAGAAAAACGCCGGAAACTCTATGCCCGCTGGAAAAAAGCGGTTGAACGCGCCAGAGGGTGGGAAGAAGAGTAAGCTCGTAGCTCAAAGCTCGTAGCTCATAGGTTAACGGATGATTAAGACGGATGTCATTATTATCGGCGGAGGGGCCACCGGCTGCGGCATTGCCCGGGACCTGGCGCTTCGGGGCATACCACATTGCCTGATTGAAAAGGGCGATTATGCGGCAGGCGCCACCGGCGCGTGTCACGGCCTTTTGCACAGTGGCGGCCGCTACGCGGTGTCCGATCCCGTGGCGGCCAAAGAATGCTATGATGAAAATATGATTCTGCGCCGCATCGGCGAAAAATGCGTGGAACCCACCGGTGGTTTGTTCGTGCGCCTGCCGGGCGATTCCAAAATGTTCCGGGAACGGTTTTTAAGAAGCTGTGAGGAGATCGGCATTCCCACGGAAGTCATCTCGTCCACCCGCGCGCTCGAACTGGTATCCAATCTGAATCCGGACATCGAGGAAGCCGTCAAGGTTCCCGACTGCTCGATTGATCCCTTCCGTTTATGCATGCTCAACATGAGAACATCGGAATTGAAGGGCGGCTTAAGTTTCACGCGCCACAGAGTAACCGAAATTATCCAGTCCCACGGCCGCTGCATCGGCGTGAAAGCCGCCGACGCAACCACCGGTGAGGTTAAAGAAATTCATGCCAACATCATCGTCAATGCTTCGGGCGCCTGGACCAATCTGGTCGCCGCAATGGCCGGCTGCGCAGTGCCCATCACTTTGTCGAAAGGCTCCCTGGTGATCACCAATCACCGCCTGACGGACATGGTCATTAACCGTATGAGGCCGTCTTCCGACGGCGACATCATCGTTCCCAACGAAGCCGTCTGCCTGGCCGGCACCACGTCGCTGGCGGTGGAAAACCCGGATAAAATCGGGATTCAACCCGCCGAGGTGGATATCATCATCAGCGAGGCGGGCAGGATGGTGCCCCATTTCAATCACACGCGCATCATCCGGGCGTTTTCCGGCGTCCGCCCCCTGTTGAAATCGCAAAAGCTCGACAGCCGCGAAATTTCGCGCGGTTTTCAGATCATCGACCATCAAAACGGCATGTACAGCATCGTCGGCGGAAAACTCACGACGTTCCGGCTCATGGCGGAAAAAATGGTGGATACGATCATGGCCGCCTTTAATCTGAAACGCGCCTGTGAAACAGCCGAAAGACCGCTGGACGGGCAGGAAGAACTCAGCGGTTATCCTCTGTCCAAGCGACTGGCGGACATGAAGAATATCATCTGCGAATGCGAACTGGTCACCCGCCGGGACGTGGAACAGATCATCGGCAAGACAGGCACCCGGCATGTCGGAGATATTTCGCATCGGACGCGCCTGGGCATGGGACCCTGCCAGGGCGGATTCTGCACATTTCGCGCGCTCGGCATCATGCACGACATGGAGATTTTAACAGCCGATCAATCCGTGCAGTCCCTGCGGGAATTTCTCCAGCGGCGGTTTCGCGGCATCCGCTGCGCGCTGTGGGGAGATCAACTGCGGGAGGAACAGCTTGTCGAATACATCTATCTGGGCATTCTGGCCATGGAGCATAACCAGTGAGCGTCATCGAATACGATGTCATTGTGATCGGCGCGGGGGTGGCCGGTCTGACCGCAGGCGCCTTTCTTGCCGGGCAGGGCTTGAATGTGGCGGTGGTCACCGCAGGAGAACCGACCGCGTGCCTCTCCACCGGCTGTATCGATGTATGCTCGCAAGATGAAGATCCCCTGCGGGGCATTGCCAAACTGCCCGATGAACATCCTTTCCATCTGATGACCGCCGCGGCCATCTGTCAGGCTCTGTCTGATTTTCAACAAATCGTGACCGACCGGGCAGTGCCTTATGCCGGAGGACCGGAAAAAAACCACCGGGTTCTTTCCGCGATTGGAACATTCAAAACCACCTGCCTGGTCCCCGTGACCATGCAGGCATCCCCGCAATCGACTGATGAAAAAATACACATTATCACGTTTGCCGGCCTGAAAGACTTTTATCCCGGTTATATAATTTCCCGGCTCCCAAACGCGTCTTTTTCAGTTTATGATGCCGGTGTTTCCACAACGATGGGCATTGCAACCAGTTTTGAAAACGACGCCTTTCTGGAAGCGTTCATTCTGTGGCTGGAAAAGCGGGATATCCGGGAGAACAAGATTGCCGTTCCCGCCATGCTGGGTCTGGAGTCGGCCGCCGCCATCATGAAAAAAATTGAATCTCGTCTGGAACGTCCTGTTTTTGAAATCCCCACGATTCCGCCTTCCATGCCCGGCCGCAGGCTCTTCAACGCCCTGAAAGACCATTTACGCAGTCGGAAAGGCGACATTTACTGGGGCTGGCCGGTTGTCGGCGTGGAAAAAACGGGTCGCCTCATTGAAGCGGTCATCGCCGAATCACAGGGTAGACCCAACAGCCTCAACGCCCGGGCATTTGTTCTGGCCACCGGATCATTTGTCGGCGGAGGCCTTCACGCCAGGCGTGATACGATGCTCGAAAAAGTGTTTCATCTGCCGGTCTTTGCGCCGGGAGAGCGGGAAACCTGGTTTGATCAGGATTATTTTTCCGCCAATCACGGCATCGGTCAGGCGGGCATTGCCGTCGATGCATCCTTCCGGCCCGTGGATTGCCCCTGGGATAATATATTTGTCTGCGGCGCAATCCTTGCCCATACGGAGGCGCTGAAGAACGGCTGCGGCCACGGCTTCGCGATAGCGACGGGACAAGCAGCGGCAAAGTCCTGTCTGGAGCACATCCGATGAAGTTTGAACACTGCATACGCTGCACCATCTGCGTGGAGAATTGCCCCGTGTTTCGGGTCAACCCGAACTTTCCGGGTCCTAAGCAGGCGGGTCCCGACGCTCGGCGCTTCCGCGGCAACCGGGAAAAATCCGTCGATGAATGGGTGCTTTTGTGCAGCCAGTGCAAGCGCTGCGAAATGGCCTGCCCCTGCGGCGTGGAACCGGCGCAGATCATTCTCCGGGCACAGCAGAAATACGGCCGGGAACATCCCCACACGCCGGCGCATCTGCTTTTCGCCAACAACTACTACCTCTCCACGCTCGGGTCGATGACCGCACCGCTGGCCAATCGATTTGCCGCGACAAAAATCGGAAAAAAAATATTCCAGCGCATGGGCATTGCAACCTACATTCCCTTCCCCAAATTCAGTTTCAAAACGCTGCGGGGAGAAAAGAAATCCCGCAGCCGCACGGCGAGAAAAGTCGCCCTCTTTTATGGTTGCTTCATCAACTTTTACCGCCCGGACATCGGCAGAAAAATCATCAGGCTGCTTCAATCGTTCCAGATAGACGTGGTCCTGCCGCCCCAGTGGTGTTGCGGTCTTCCTGCGCTGGGCAACGGAAACCTGGCGCTGGCAAGGTCTTTTGCCGGGAAGAACGTCGCCTCTCTGTCTAATTATATCGATGCGGGTTACGACGTGCTCTATAGCTGCACCTCCTGCGGCTTGTGTCTGCTGCATGATTATCAGGGGATAATGGAAATACCCGGGGCGAAAAAAATTGCAGAAAACAGTTATGACCTCCACGAATATATTCTCAAGCTGATGGCCGAACGGGAAATCAAACCCCGTTTTCAGGAAGTCAACCGCAGTCTGGCTTATCACATCCCCTGCCATCTGCGGGCGCTTAAAATCGGCTATCCCGCCGCCAATCTGATGAAATTCATTCCCGGTCTCACCTGCCGGATTCTGGACGACGCCTGCTGCGGACTCAACGGCAGTTACGGTTTTAAAAAAATCAACGAAGCTACGGCGATCCAGCTGGGAGAACGCGCCGTGTCGCTGATTAAAAAAACCGGCGCGGAAGCGATTGTGGCGGATTGCGGCTCCTGCCGCATGCAGCTTGGCGGTCTTTCCGGAATGAACGCTTTCGACCCGGTGGAAATTATTTGCGAATCACTGGAAATCAGGGACGGGAAATAATACCGGTTAATTTTCTTGAGAAAAGACCTCAATGCTGGTATGAAACGCCCTGATGTAGGAAATTTATTTTAAGGATGGTTAATTATGTCAAACCCTAATTTTAGTTCCGGCCCTTGCAGCAAGAGGCCAGCGTGGAGTATTGACGCGCTGAAGAGCGCGCCGGTCGGCCGCTCACACCGTTCCGCGCTGGGAAAAGAAAGAATCGTCAAAGCCCTTAACGATACTCGAAAAATATTAAACATTCCGTCAGATTACCTTGTGGGCATTCTGCCGGCCTCCGATACCGGCGCGTTTGAATGCGCCATGTGGTCATTATTAGGCCCCAAGCCGGTTACCGTGCTGGTTTGGGAAAGTTTCTCCAACGGCTGGGCAACAGACATCAACAAACAGCTCAAACTCAATCCCACGGTGATCAAAGCGGACTACGGCAAGATTCCCGATCTCTCCAAGGTGGATTGGAAAAGCGATGTTGTATTTGTATCCAACGGCACGACCAGCGGCGTAAGAATTCCTAACTGGGACTGGATTCCCGCCGACCGTGAAGGCCTCTCCATTTGCGACGCCACGAGCTACACATTTGCCAATGACGTTGATTGGAACAAAATCGATGTATTAACCTTTTCCTGGCAGAAATGTCTGGGCGGCGAAGCCGCGCACGGCATGATGATTTTAAGCCCGAAAGCAGTCGCCCGCATTGAATCCTACAATCCACCCTGGCCGATGCCGAAAATTTTCCGTCTCAAAAAAGACGGCAAAATCAGCAAAGCTATTTTTGACGGCGACGTCATCAACACGGTTTCCATGATCTGCGTGGAAGACTATCTGGATGCCCTGGATTGGGCAGGCAAGATCGGTCTTGACGGCCTGATCAAAAGAAGCCGGGCCAACCTGAAAGTCGTCGAAGACTGGGTTGCCAAAACCGACTGGATTGAATTTCTGGCCGACGACCCCAAAGTCCGCTCCAACACATCCGTGTGTCTGTCCGTGACCCATCCGAAAGTCGCGGCTCTGGACGCTGACGCAAAAAGCAAGTTTCTCAAAAGCATCGCTTCCGATCTGAGCAAGAAAAACATCGCTCACGACATTAATTCTTACAAAGAAGCACCCGCCGGTTACCGCTTCTGGTGCGGTCCGACCATTGAGGAATCCGATCTCAAAACAGCGCTTGCGGAACTGGAAAAAGTTTTCAACGAAAAGGTGAAAAGTCTTTAACTTAAGAACTTCTTGGAAAACGTTATGAAACGAGTGTTAGTCAGTGATTCCATGGCTTCCGAGGTAGCAGAGATTCTTGGAAACACACCGGATATTCAAGTGGACGTAAAAACCGGCATGAAGCCGGATGAATTAAAAGCGGTTATTAAAGATTACGATGCTTTGATCGTCCGTTCATCAACCAAAGTCACGGCCGATATTATCGACGCGGCCGTGAAACTTTGCGCCATCGGCCGCGCCGGCGCGGGAGTGGATAACATCGACATTCCCGCCGCCAGCAAGCGCGGCATCGTCGTCATGAACACGCCGGGCGGCAACACCGTTACCACGGGTGAGCACGCCATCGCCCTGATGGTGTCGCTGGCGCGCAAAATCCCGCAGGCCACGGCTTCCATGAAAGCAGGCAAGTGGGAAAAAAGCAAATTCATGGGAAACGAGTACTGCAATAAAACCCTGGGAGTCATCGGCCTGGGAAGAGTCGGCGCCGTGGTGGCGGACCGCGCAATCGGCCTGAAAATGAACGTCATCGCCCACGACCCGTTTATTTCTCCGGACGTGGCGGAAAAAATGGGCGTGCAGATGGTCGGCCTGGATGAACTCTATGCCAATGCGGATTTCATCACCGTGCATTCGCCGCTTTCCCAAGAGACCGGAAACCTGATCAACGAGGAATCCTTCGCAAAAATGAAAAAAGGCGTATTCCTGATTCATTGCGCCCGCGGAGGCATCGTTAATGAAAAAGCGCTTTACAACGCGCTGAAATCCGGCAAAGTCGCCGGCGCAGCCATTGATGTTTTCGAAGAAGAGCCCACTAAAAACATGGATTTAATCGGGCTGGACAATGTTATCTGCACGCCGCACCTGGGCGCATCCACGGATGAAGCGCAGACCAACGTGGCCATTGCCATCGCTCACCAGATTGCCGCCTATTTCGCCACAGGCGAAATCAAAGGCGCGGTCAATTTTCCCTCCGTGAGCGCGGATGTGATGGCGGCCATCCGTCCCTATCTGGATATGGCAGAAAAGCTGGGTGCTTTCCAGGCTCAGTTGCTGACCGGAGCGATTCAGGAAGTCGCCATTGAATACAGCGGTGAAATCCTCAACCACAATGTCGCCCCCGTCACCATCTCGCTAATTAAGGGGCTTCTGGCACCGATTCTGACGGAAACCGTTAACTACATCAACGCGCCGGTTGTCGCCAGGGAAAGAGGGATCAAGGTTGTCGAGATAAAGAGCACGGAAACCAAAGATTATACCAGTATGATCACTCTGACCGTTAAGACCTCGAAGGAAACCAGCCAGACGGCAGGCGCCGTTTTCGGCAAAAATGATCCGCGCATCGTACAGGTCAATGAATTTTCCGTGGAAATCGCGCCGGAAGGCAACATGCTGGCCGTTTCCAATGAAGACATGCCGGGTGTCATCGGCAAATTGGGAACCACGCTGGGCAACAACAATGTCAACATTGCCCGCCTGCATCTGAGCCGAGATGCCGGGGCAAAAAAAGCGCTGGTTATACTGAACACGGATTCTCCCGTCGGTTCGGATGTTCTGGAGAAATTACGGAAATTACCGCATGTAATTTCCGTCACACCAATAAAAATGTAGGAATTTAAATCATGTCAAATGTTGCGGTTGTAGGCACTCAGTGGGGCGATGAAGGAAAAGGAAAGATTGTCGATCTTTACACCCGAAATGCGGATATTGTCGCCCGCTTTCAGGGCGGCAACAACGCGGGGCACACCTTGGTGGTTAAAGGCAGAACCACCATTCTGCATTTAATTCCCTCGGGAATTTTGCATGATCAAAAAATCTGTATCATCGGCAACGGCGTTGTCTTTGACCCCAAGGTTTTTCTTACAGAAATTGAAGAATTAACCCTGGCCGGCATTCTGCCTTCCTCCACAAAACTCTATATCAGCGAAAAAGCGCATCTCATCATGCCTTACCACCGCAGCCTCGATCAGGCGCGTGAAGCCCGCAGTGCCGGAAAAAAAATCGGCACAACCGGCCGCGGCATCGGGCCTGCTTATGAAGACAAGGTTGCCCGCACGGGCATCCGCGTGGGCGACCTCTATGAAACCAATCTTTTTCAAGAAAAATTGCGTCAAAGCCTTGAAGAAAAGAATTTTCTGATGAAAAATTACTTCGGCGCTGAACCTTTAAGCGCCGAGGCCATTGCCGATGAGTATCTGACTTTTGCTGAAAAAATACAATCCTACGTTGCCGACACGTCGCTGATTCTGGATCATGAAATTAAAAAAGGAAAAAAAGTTCTCTTTGAAGGCGCTCAGGGATGCCATCTGGACGTTGATCACGGAACCTATCCCTATGTTACCTCGTCCAACACCGTTTCCGGCAATGCGGCCTGCGGCAGCGGCATCGGCCCCGGCGCCATTTCCACCGTGGTGGGCATCTGTAAAGCCTACACGACGCGCGTCGGAGAAGGCCCGTTTCCGACGGAGCTGAAAGATACCGTTGGCGATTACCTGCAGAAAGCCGGCCAGGAATTCGGCGCAACCACCGGTCGCAAGCGGCGCTGCGGCTGGCTTGATATGGTTCTGGTGCGCCAGGCCGTGCGTGTCTCCGGCATTTCCACGCTCGCCATCACCAAGCTGGATGTCCTGACCGGTTTGGAAAAACTTAAAATCTGCGTCGGTTATAAAACCCCGCAGGGCGAATTTGACGAATCAGTTCCTGCAAGCATAAAAGAGTTTTCAACCTGCGAACCGATTTATGAAGAATTGGACGGCTGGAAGGAAAACATCGCAAGCGCACAGAGAATCAGTGATCTCCCCGCAAACGCTCAAAAATATCTCCAGCGCATGAAAGAATTATCCGGCGCCGGCATTGCCCTGGTATCGGTAGGCGCTGGACGTGAAGAAACGATTCAAATGGACAATCCGTTTGAAAACTAAAATAATTCAGTTTCTTCTTGACACGCTCTTGGCTAGCTGTTAGAGAGCCATGTTCTTAAATGACGCTCATAGAGTGGGCCGTTAGCTCAGCGGTAGAGCAGCGGACTTTTAATCCGTTGGCCGCGG
>CAYOPU010000017.1:0-23487 GCA_964405915.1 uncultured Smithella sp.
TTTATAATATTCAAGAGCTTTTGCTTTGCTATTTAATTCTTCATGAGTACGGGCAAGATTGCGCAGTCCAATCATTTCGAATCCGGTATGATTCGCGTTTTGCGCTTTTTCAAAATATTTCAGGGCCTGCTTAAAATCTTTTTTGGCTTCGTACGCATATCCGATAGAAGTCAAAGCAAGAAATTTAACTCCTGTTTTATCAAACCCTGCCTTGCTGACAAATTTTTCATAGGTGCTGATCGCCTTGTCCATATCGCCTTGTTGGTAATAAATGTTTCCCAAATGATAATAAGCCATGCGACCGCTCCAGCTGTGTGAATATTTATCAATCAATTCCTGGTATATCTTGGCGTTTTCAGAAATGTTTTCTTTGTTCTCGCCTTTATAAAATATATTTCCCTGGGCTTTTACATATAGTTTCAAGGCGGAATTTGAATAGTGATTCCAGTATAAATAAATTCCCATGGCAATGAGAAAAGCGCAAACTAGGGCCGTGCCGACCACCATAACGCGTGTCTTATTCACAGAGACATAATCGCCTAATGTTTCGAATGTTGTTTGAAACGCATCAGGACTTTTCAGTTCTTTCTTGGATAACTTTGCGGCCATATTATTCCCCTTAATTGATGTTATATTTTTCGGTCAATGCCAGAATCAACGGCGGTATCCGGCGGATTTTGCCTTCATTGCTGGTGCAGGCATGAATGGTGTAGCCTTCCGCAAGAAGTTTTTGCCGGCTTTCATCCCAGACTTTGGAATTAAATTTAATACTTGCCCTTTTGATATAATCAAATTTTGTCTCAACCGTTACCACATGGTCATATTTAGCCGGTGCCAGATAATGACAATACACTTTGGTCAGCGGAAGATTGAGGCCCAGTTTTTCCACCTCCGTATAGGCCACGCCCAATTGCCGCATCAACTCATTACGACCCGTTTCAAACCAGCGAATGTAATTTGTATGATAAACAATTCCCATTGCATCCGTATCGGCAAAGATGACGCGGATCTTTGTAAAATTACTTTCCAAGAAACGCGCTCCAGTCCTGTATGAATTTATTCATCAACAGATGGCCGGGGGATACTAAAATACCGTTTTCCCTGGCGTTTGCTTCGGTAAATGAGCTTCCCGCAGCCAGATTTTCTTCCGGACGCGACGATAGAACGGCAAATGGACTCGGATCGCCGACATGCGTTTTCAAATCGATGGGGGTTGGGTGATCGCTTAAAACAAGCATGCGGTAATCACCCAGTTTGCCGATATTCGTCAGGATCGGTCCCACTATTTTTTCATCGAAAGATTCGATGGCCTGTATCTTCCCTTGAGCATTGCCCTCATGACCCATTTCGTCCGGAGCTTCCAGATGAAGAAAGACAAAATCCATAAATTTCAACGCGTCGAGCGCCATGTTCGCCTTTCCGGTATAGTTGGTGTCGATATAGCCGGTTGCCCCTTTTACGGATAACCGTTTTAATCCGGCGCTGACTCCCAGACCATTAAGGAGGTCAACAGCCGAAATCATGCCCCCGTCAAAATTATACTTTTGGGTTATCGGAATAATTTGCGGTTTTTTTCCCTGCCCCCACAGCCAGATGGAATTGGCCGGTTTCTTCCCCTCTGCCAGACGCCTGGCGTTGACCGGATGGTCTTTTAAAATTGCCGCCGACTTTTGCATCAGATCAATTACTTCGGCGGCACAATCGCCGGAAGGAAGATATTGGGCAATCGCTTTTTCCGGAATGTCATGAGGCGGCGTGGTCCGAGGAGCCCCTGTGGCATTACGCCATACCAACAAATGGCGGTAACCCACGCCCGGGAAAAACTGCAGCTGCGCTGAACGGAGAGTTTTATTGAGATCCAGCATGATTTCTCTGGCTTCCGGTGAAGAAATATGCCCGGCGGTAAAGTCATCCATAAAGGCCTGATCAGTTTCGGGACCACCGATAGTTACCAGATTGCAGCGATAAGCGATATCATTTGGACCCAGACCGATCCCCATGCTGGCCGCTTCCAGCGGCCCCCGGCCTGTATACGTTTCTTCCGGATTGTAACCCAGAACGCTGAGGTTGGCCACATCAGAACCGGGCGTAAACCCCTGGGGAATCGTATCGATCAGTCCCAACGTGCCCTGAGCAGCCATCTGATCCAGAAAAGGCGTCAGGGCGCATTGAAGCGGTGTTTTTCCGCCGAGTTGCGCACTTGGATAATCCGCCATCCCATCGCCTAACAAAACAACATATTTCATAAGATACTTCCTGAATGAAAGTCTAATTTAACTCATCTTCAATGCGAATCAAAATAGTTTCAGCCTTGACAATTTTCAGCTTGTCAATTTTCTTTAACGCATGGCGCACATTATTTTCTTTCGCTTTATAAGTGGTCATGACGATCGGAACAGGTCCCGCCTCTTCTCTGGCTTTCTGAATAACCGTTGCAATGCTGATATGATGTTCTCCCAGAATCCCCGATATTTTGGATAATACACCCGGCTGATCCAGAGCTGAAAAACGGAAATAATATTTGGTCTCAATATTGTCCATTGGAATCAGGCTGATATCTTTCATGCCGTTTTCACGAATGGATCTCAGCGGCACACGACCGGAAATACCTTTCAAAACATTGCGTGCGCTGTCGAGAATATCGCTGAATACCGCGCTGGCTGTGGGCATCATGCCCGCGCCCTGACCGAACAGGAAAACGGGACCGGAGGCGTCGCCCACCAGGTGAAACGCATTATAGTTCCGATTGACGTTGGCCAGCAAATGTCCAGAAGCAATCATCGTCGGGTGAATTCTGGCCTCGACCTTGCCGTCTTTCAGCATCCCGATCGCCAGCAGTTTGATCCGGTATCCAAGGTTTTTGGCAAAAGCGATATCCTCGCCGCTGATTTTGGTAATACCTTCCAGATAAATATCCTTGAGATTGACTTTTTTTCCGTAAGCCAGAGAAAGGACTATTGCCATCTTGTGAGACGTGTCAATGCCTTCAATGTCAAAAGTCGGATCCGCTTCGGCAAATCCCAGTTGCTGCGCTTCTTTTAAAACGACATCGAAAGGCTTTTCCTCGTCTGTCATTTTGGTTAAAATAAAATTGCAGGTCCCATTCATGATGCCAACAATAGAACTGATATGGTTGGCAACGAGCGACTCTTTCAGTGTTTTGATGATGGGAATCGTTCCGCCGACGCTGGCTTCAAAACCGATATCGACGCCTTGATGCTGAGCGGCCGGGAATATTTCATTACCGAAAGTCGCCAGCATGGCCTTATTGGCGGTTACCACATGCTTGCCTTTCTCAATGGCCTCCAACACGAACGTCCGCGCCGGTTCGTAGCCGCCCATAAGTTCAATGACAATAGATATTTCCGGATCATTGATGATTTCCCGGGCATCGGTGGTAAGCAGATTCCGGGAAATTTTAACACCGCGCGGCGATGTAATATTAATGTCGGCAATCTTCTTTAAAACCAGCTTTGCGCCAAGCTTCTGCGTAATAAGATCCTCATTTTGCCGGAGTAACTTGACAACACCTGTTCCGATATTTCCTAAACCGATTAGACCGATTGAAATTTTCTTCATTTTCCACCTCAATTTATTGCAAAATGGTGAAGGTCGCCATTTCTTACCACTTCACAAGGCGTGTTACCTATAACAAATCCCTTTGTTTTGTCAAACAGATATGAGGAGATGATTATCTTGACGCCTTATAATAACCCGCCTTGATCGCATCAGCCTCGGATTCAAACTCTACGCGGTGATACGCCTTGACGGCGTGGTAGTATTTCATTCCCGGAAGATGGTAACGTTTACTGTCTCGATTACCGATAACTTTTATCTTTTGTGTTTCTGCCGTCGGCGTTTCTTGGGCAACTGCCCGCGATGTCTGTTCCGTTATTGTTGCTGGCATTGCCGCCGCTACCGGTTGTGCTTCAGTTATCGGCATTATTTTTACCGGCGCCACCGTCACGGGTGTTTCCAATGAACTTTGTACTGTTTTTTGAGTTACTCCTGTTGCCGGTGTTTCTTTTTCCGCTGATGTCACCAACGCCGGTTCGGTTGGAATTGCCTTTGCCGCCGGAGGTACAGTCGCCGTTTCGGGCGCTTCTGTTGCTGCAGCGGGAAGGGCTGTTGCCGCTTTCTGAGTCATTTGATTGGCAGGTTTTTCCGGCAACGCTTTTTTGGCTTCCGGTAAGTCAGCATTAAACAAAGTCAATACCCCGTCCGAAGAAACATCGTTGCTTTTCATGACATCGCTCTCGACTTCAGACAATGTATAATTAAATAAAGTCAACAGCCCGTCTTCAGAAACAGCTTTACCGTTAATAACAACCCTTTGAAACATAACGGCATCCTGCCGGAGGGGATGTTTTATAAATAATACATAAATATCGAATTTTTCGTTCTTCATATTGTACAACCATTGGGCGTCACTCACTTTCTGCCATTTCCCCGGTTTCATTCCCTTCAGGTATTTATCGAGGGAGCATTGTGTGTATTTCGGGAATCTCGAATGTTCAATGACAACTTTTCTATTAAAAAAATCATCAGGTGGCACAACTCTGTTTGATAAATCATGGGGGCGTAAAGCGTTGCATCCCAGTAAAATTATTTGCAGCGTAACTAAAAAAAACAAAAAACACCATTTTTTCATTTTGCATTTCCTCAACATTACTTTATTTAGTCAAAGATAGATTTCTTTATTTCACAACCATGCCAACTACGCGATAGTTGAATTCGTAGCTTAGAGCGCCACTCCATTCCTTATCAAAAATAGCCTTGTAACGGGTGCCTTCCGTCGGTCCCACGGGTTTTCCGTAAGTATAGAACCAGTTGACGACAGGGCTGCCTGTGAATCCCAGCACAATCCAGAAGTTTCCCGGCAACATGGCAGGTTTGTTCCCACTGAAGGAGAAATCTGCCCATCGATAGCCCGGCTTTTCAGAAAGGCTGTCGAGATTAACCATGTCACTGGTTGCGATGATCTCACCCGGTTTGCCGTTGTCATCACGGCAAACCTCAATCCAGAGTTGTCCGTCTCCCCCGAATTTATGTAACGCGAGGCTGATTCTATCGAGCAGGAGAGGCTTTGAAAGAACAAATACCTGGGCATATTGGGTACGTTTGGAGGTCACAAATTCCGCTGTTTCCACGAAAAAACTGCGGGTCTTCTCAAAGCTGTCATCCCTTGTCGGCACCGTGGGGACCGGAGGAAAGGCGAAGTCAACATCTGCGGGAAATTCAAGATTGCCTAAGGTAATGAGTCCTTCCTCAGGCAGGGGAATTTCTTCCATGCTGCCCTTTTCTGCTTTAAACGCGATCTGTGTCTTTTCTTTGATGCGGGAAAAAAACGAGGTAGTGGTGGACGTCGTATCATTCGTTGTTCCGAAAGTATTCTTGATTACCAGCCAGAGATTACTAAAAAATCCTTTATTGCTCGAGCCCGCTGGTGGCACAGCAACCCCGGTGTTACCTGGCTCATTTGAAGTTACCGGCGATGGCGATCTCGAATCAATTTCGGGATTACCGGCTTTGGCAGCAATCAAGGGAAAAAGAAGGAAACTTTTCGGTCCGCTTGCTTCCTTCCGGCCATTTAAAGCCACCTTATCATCGAGGAAGTCCGCATGGATGTCTTCTCGAATGACGGGTTCCCCTTTTGCCTTTCCTGTTCGGGACCAGCGCACTAATCCGTCATTGATGGTTTCGTTGTTGTCAATGCCTGTCTCGATGCGGATGAAACGATTCACAATGAACATCGCCGTCTGTTGAGAATCGAAGGGAACCCAGCCCAGATCGGGAAACCAGACTTCGATCCAGGAGTGGCGTCCCTGTGCCATTTTATACGTGAGTGTAGCCTTTTCACGTTTAATGTTTAGTGGCTTGCTCAAGGTAACCCCGTTTGCAATGCGAACCGGGATGCCGATGGCCCTCAACAGTGCGCCGCTCAGGTGGGAAAAATTCTGACAGTTTCCCTTTCCTGAGGCGAGGGAATAGACGGCGTCATACTTTTCAGGAAAGGTTACGTAACTGATGTAGTCGACCACAAAAGTGATGATCCGTTGCACCGCGGCGAACTCCGTGTTCACATCTTTAACCAGCTCGGCGGCTAAGTCCCTGATTCGTGCGTCGTTCGCCTGTACCTGATCGGTTGCCTTGAGATAGTACGAGATATCCCCCGTCACTTTTTTAAGAGGAAAAGGAGCGGATGTCTCTATTTTATCGAGACTGGTAATATTGACCGATTCGAAGGAAAGTTGGACGTCGATGGACTCGGGAGGTGTTTTCCAGCTTGCCGTAATTACGCGGTTTCCCCGGGCATCGGTTCTCGACTTCTTGTCAATGGGAACTGGCGTGAATTTCAGATCAAATCGCCGGATATCCTGCCTGAAGCTTGGGGACGTGAACGTTTCCGGGACAACGAACCCGAGTGTGAGATTCTGGAGTCCCGGGACGGTCGTCACTGTTTTTTGTATCTCAAAGCGAATTGTGGAGTTCATATCCCCATTAACTATAATGTTTTCCGCTGAGCCGGAGCCATACATCGCAAAGAACATTATCACAGCCGCCATCAGGATTATTTTCTTCATTGTCTTACCCCAGTGATATACAACTTGCGAAATTCCATTTTATCTTCACGCAGACTTTTAATACGATGTGCTTTTCCGTGATGTCACTTTGTTTCTCTATAACTTAATTATAGAAAAAACCATTCATATCTGTCAAGAAAATCCCCTGAACTTACCGATTTTGTCAAATTTATATTATTTTTCAACATCTTTTCGATTGATATATGACCATTTTGCTGGTAATAAATAAGCACAAAAGTAAAAATATACATAAAACAGGAGCAGACTATGAGCAACGGTAATGCATGGGGGCGATTGCGGGAATCGATTCTCAACCGCTATGAGGAATCCGACCATCTGACGCAGCAGCGGGCATGGTTTCTGTATATTTTCAATTGGTCCGCCATCGTCATGTTTTTCGCTCTGGCGGGACTGCTCGTCACCATAGCCCCCGATAAATTCAAGATGGCCGCTCCTCTCATTCTCGTCATTATCATTATTGCCTCTATCGGTATTATTCTTGGCCGGAAGGGGAAATATTACGGGGCCGCATATTCCGTACTCATTACGATGATTATTGCCGACAGCCTGGGTTTTGTCGTCAAATACATGAGTCCGGTCATTTATGAAGGTTTCGTCAGTTATAACAATTTTATCTACATTATCATCACTTTTGCGACGCTTTTTTGCAGCAGGAAAGCTGTCGTTGCCGTTATGATCTGGTATATCGCTGTTTTCTTGGTATATTATATTGCCGTCAGCGGTCAACTTCCCACTGGCAGTGAGTCACTCAGCGTAGCCACCAGTTCTTTTGCCGATGGTCTCCTTTCCATTATACTGTGTTCTGTTTTATCCCTGCTCATTACGACTGCCATGCGGCGGGCCAATTCAAAATTGGTGGATTCCGTCGCCGATGTCCGCGAAAGCTCCCTCAAGCTTACCGATATTGCCGGTGTTATCGACGCAGCAAGCCAGAACATGGCCTCGGGCTCTTCCACCCAGGCTGCGGCTATGGAAGAAACCACCGCCATGCTGATAGAGATTTCCGATAAGACGAGAAGGAATACGGAAATTGTCCACGAGGCCCAAACACTTATGACGGATACATCTCATATCGTCACAACAACCAATCAGTCCTTGAAAGACCTGCGGATTTCAATGGATGAGGTGAACGAAGCCAGCATTAAAACGGGGCGTATTGTCCGGACGATCGACGACATCGCTTTTCAGACAAACCTTCTGGCCCTCAATGCCGCCGTGGAGGCGGCCCGCGCCGGTGAGCTGGGAGCCGGATTTGCCGTCGTTGCCGATGAAGTCAGAAATCTGGCCCGTAAATCCGCCGATGCCTCAAAGAATACTCAGGAAATTATTACTCAAAGCATCCAGAATATCAAGAAGAGCAGAGAACTGGCCATCAGTTCAGATGAGGCCTTCTCCACGTTTGTTAAAGTCACGGAAAAACTTCTGAATTATTTAAAGGTTATCACGGAATCTTCTCAGGAACAAAACCGGGGAATTGTAGAAATCGAGAAGGCCATTAATGATATCAACAACGTCATCCAGAGCAATGCCGCAAGCTCCGAGGAACATGCAGCCGTATCTACGGAACTTTCCAACATGTCTGAAGACATCTCGGAATTCGTCAAAAAACTCGATCGGATGGTGAAAACCTGATAAACTTTTACGAGGGGAAAAGAGAAATACCTTGGGAAAAAGGCTTTAAACCTTTCCCGGGAAGTTACTCTTCTTTTTCCAGATCCAGATGGTATCTGACCGGACCGCGGTAGCCATTGCCAAAAGTTTTATGCAGGGCGCAGGCCGTATCCGGATGCGACCAGGTTGTCGCGATGGCGCCGTGTCCTTTGGGGAACGGTGTAACTTCTGCGTCAATAAAGTCCAGTGCGGCTAAAGTGGTGGCTTTATCGACCAGATCATCACCTTCGCCATAGCAGATTAACCACTTTATCCTGTTTTCTTTCATTTTCTTAAAATTCAGCGCTTTTCCAAATAATTTCACAGGAAGCGTTCCGTCGCTGGTTATGGGGATGGTGTATGAATCAAAACTCATCTGCGTGATGGCCATGGGCAGGTCAAGGCGATCATAAGTCAACCAGTGCAGCAACGCAGCAGCGGTTTTGTTGATCTGTAAATTTTCACCAGCCTTGCTCATACTCTGCACGGAAGCCAGATCACGGTTGAAAATAACCAATGGCGCTTCTTTGTCCATACTTTTCAATTTATACACCCAACTCATGACTTTGCCGTCAACAACGAGATTCCCTGTGGGCATTTCTTTGGCGGCATAGTTTAAATCACGAAAACGCGGGGGAATGTGCTGGAGATATTCAACAAGCGCTTTGCTGCGGGTACCATCAATCGGGGCGACACAGGTAATCAAGGCATCCACCAGATTATCCAATTGACCGGAAAGCAAATCACACAAGCACATGAAACCGCCCTGGCAGAAACCATTTAACGTCACCATTTTGTTGTGTTTTTTCTTGATAATTTCACAGAAATACTTCGTATCAAGGGCTTCATCTTCGCCGGTCATGACCTCCAGGGCGGGATTCTCATGAATATTTTTTAAAATTCGAATATACGTGGGAATGCCCTGATCGGCATAGGCATGCGCATAGCTTTTCTTTTCGTCCGGTAAGAAACCCAGAATATTCGCGCCTAATACATAGGGATGGACAATCATGATCGGCTTGCCCGTTTTGCGGACTTTGATGTTTTTATCACGGGAAAACACCTGATAGAGCGTAAAACGATCCGTTTCGGCAATTTTCGTGTAACCGCCGTCATCGAAATGGAAGCCAAAATCTTTTTTAACATCTTGAACAGCCTGAGGAAATGCCCGAATTAAGTTGTCTAATGTTTGAACGCTGCTTTTCGAATAATCCTTGATATTTTCTCCGTCGATATTAAATAGAAAATTGATAAAAGCCGCCATAAATTTTTCTGTTTGATCCCGATGAAAATCGTGTGTTCCAGAAATGGAAGGTGTTAAGCCTTTTTCAAGAATCTGCATGTTAAATTTCAACAGTTCAACGTAATCATTGATTGTTTCCATAACAGTGACTTCTTTAATTTTATCTTTTTCCTTTCTTAAAAAGGAATTGAGCGATAACCAAAACGGTGTTGAAAATTCATTGAAATAAGAAAGAACACCCACCCAGTATAACTGCTGCGCATTGGCGGAATGCATTGACAATTCCAAAATGTCCGCAGGCAATTTTTGCGCTTTATCCTGGTAACCGGCCAGCACCTGATTGCCTGTCTTATGTAATTCTTTCAGATAGTCTAAAGTCATGTTGACCATTTCCGGATCACCTCGTTATTTTTTGGCCGCTTTGGCTTTCGGCGCCGCCTCGGACTTTGCAAAATATTCTTCAACTTTTTTAAAATTTTCATCCGCCCTGTCTTTAAAATCGGTCCGTCCCTGTTTATACATGCTTACCCAATCACTAATGACTTTCCTGCCGTCTGCGGAAATCCAGTCGTTGTGAAGCAAAAAGATTTGCAGCATTTTTTCCGCCTGTTCCTGCATAATCGTTAAGGCTTTTAAGGTGTTGTCAAATGTTGCTTTGTGAAAATCAATAATTTGCCTGGCCATGATTTTGTTTTCCATGGTTAGTGATTCCTCCTGCCAATTGTTAGTGTGCGTAATGACATACAATAATTGTCGCTACTATGTCAATGAGATTGTAGTATTGCATCATAAATCGTGGCACACTTAAGCCATGAACCTTCGTTTTCACGCTGTCCTCGCCGGGTCCAGTTTCCCCTGCCATTTTCCAATTAGCGCTTCTTTTAAGATGGCATGTTCCGGTTTGGCAAGCAACGGATCTCGAGACGCCAGCGCGAAAGCATCTTCTTTGGCGTCGTTGAGAATGCGGGCATCACGGATAATGCTGGCGATGCGAAAGTCCGGTAAGCCGGATTGTCTTGTTCCCAGAAAATCGCCGGGGCCGCGAATGGCCAGATCTTCTTCCGCCAGCGCAAATCCGTCCGTGGTTTTTTCCATCACCTTCAATCTCTTGCGGGCATCCAGGGACACTTTGTAATCCGCAAGCAGGACACAGGTCGACGGGATATCGCGCCTTCCCACACGGCCGCGCAGCTGATGCAGCTGCGATAAGCCGAAGCGTTCCGCGTGTTCAATCACCATGAGCGATGCGCGGGGCACGTCGATTCCAACTTCGATCACGGTCGTGGCCACAAGGATGGATATTTTATTGTCCAGAAAATCCTGCATGACCGCGTCTTTTTCCCTGTCCTTCATTTTGCCGTGAATCAGCCCTACCCGATCATCAGGAAAAATATCTTTTTGCAAATGATCGGCCATTTTTGTCGCATCTTTCAAATCCAGATTCTCCGACTGCTCCACAAGCGGATAAACAATGAACGCCTGATTGCCTTTAGAAATTTCCTTGCGGATAATATCGTAAACCGCCTGTCTCCTGTTTTCCCCCATTAAAACCGTATGCACCGGTTTTTTACCGGGCGGCATTTCATCAATAACCGAAACATCCAGATCACCGTAAACCGTCATGGCCAGTGTTCTTGGAATGGGTGTGGCGGTCATGACCAGAACGTCGGCATGGATGCCTTTGTTGCGCAGGGTCGCCCGCTGCAGGACTCCGAAACGGTGCTGCTCATCGATGACGACAAAGCCCAGCTTCTGAAAGTCAACCTTCTCCTGAATCAGAGCATGCGTACCGATGATGATGTCGGCCCGACCGGATTGAATATGGTCCAGAACCTCATTGCGGACCCTATTGGTCATGCTGCCGATCAGCAAAACAACGCGCAGGCCGATCGGGGCGGCCCAAGCGCAAAAAGTTGTATAGTGCTGTTTGGCCAGAATTTCCGTTGGCGCCATCAAGGCGGCCTGATAGCCGTTTTCGCAAACCGTCATCATGGACGCCATCGCCACCAGCGTTTTGCCACTTCCGACATCGCCCTGCAGCAGACGGTTCATGGGTGTTGACGCCTGCAGATCTTTCTGAATTTCCGCAATCACCCGGGCTTGTGCGCCCGTCACGGTAAACGGCAACGCAGCGTAAAATTTTCCGGCCAACCGTCCGTCGGGTTGAAAAGCAATACCTTTATCCAAGACACGACCGGATTTCTTAATGGCCATGTCGAGTTGAAAAAAGAAAAATTCGTCATAGATCAAACGCCGGTGCGCCTCGGAACGGGCGTCCAGCAACGATTGCAGGTGCGCGTCATTGGCGGGAAAGTGCACGGCAAGCAGCGCCTCGTGAATATTGAGCAGGTTTCGTTTGCGGCAGAATTCCAGGGGAATCGGCGATGCGATATAGCGTGAATAATTTTCCAGCGCGGCATCTATGACTTTACGGATATATTTCTGATGCAGCCCTTCCGTTTCGGAATACACGGGCACGATGCGTTTAAAATTCAAAAGATCATCGTCTTCTTCATCCAGAATTTCATAGTCGGGATGAATCATGGATTTGCCGGTATAACCGGGCGTTACCGGGCCTGTAATAATCACCCGGGCGCCTTTTTTAAATGTGCCGGTCAGATAGGACATCTGACCTTTAAACCATTTCGCCGTCAAACTGGCTGTATTGTCGTTGACGGTGACTTCCAGAATTCTTCTTTTGCCATAATATCGAAATTCACTCAAGACAACGGTCGCCATGATGGTCTGAATTTTTCCCGTTTCCAGCTTGTTGATCTTACGGATTTCCCGGCGGTCTTCGTAGGTGCGGGGCAGAAAATAAAACAAATCCTCAACCGTATTTATTTTCTTGGCGGCAAAGCGGGCGGCCATTTTCGGACCGACGCCTTTCAGAAACTGCACCGGCGTCGCCAGTTTTTCGGCGGATAACTTCAAATCCATTATTTTTTCATAGATTTGTTCTTCCTGTAACGGAGAGACGGATTTGCGCGCATCAATGGCTTCAATGGCGTTGATTAATCTTTCAAGAATTTGCGCCGCTTCCGATATTTTTGCTTTCTGAACCGTTGTTCCCTGACCATCATAATCGGAAATAATTTTCAGCATATTGTCCAGAGGCGGTTCCAATCTGTTTTTTAAAGCCTGAGGAATAGCGGCAATCTGCTGGGCGATCAATCCCGTCAGCGATTTGCCCAATTCTTTAATGTGAGAAAGATTTTTAAAGTCATCTTTAGCGGCAAATTTCAGAGGCTGTTCGATTTTTTGCAGATTTATTTTGAAAGACTCCATTGACGTCTCCGAAACGTTGATGGGCAAATCCATGAATTTCCTGAAGAGGTTTGTTTTTGTTAACAAATATTTTTTATTTACGCAAGTTATGATTGCTTCAGGCAGCCTTTGCCTGCTGACCGCCCATAATTTTGTTTTACCCCCATTGACATGGAAGCTGATTTACGTTAAATCACAGACGTAATTTTTCACTTGAACAATTTAAAATGATTAATGGAGTCTTATGACAACAAAATCTGAAAATTCGACATACAAGGACGCGGGCGTCGATATTGACACAGCCAATGCGTTTGTCGATCGCATTAAACCCCTGATTAAAACAACGGCACGCAAGGAACTGCTCTCCGGCATCGGCGGTTTCGGGGGGTTGTTCCGTTTTGATGCAGCCAAAATGAAAAATCCGATTCTGGTCTCTTCAACCGACGGTGTGGGCACCAAACTCAAGATCGCGCAGTTAATGGATAAACACGACACCATCGGCATCGATCTGGTGGCCATGTCGGTCAATGACG
Organism: uncultured Smithella sp.; assembly: GCA_964405915.1. Lineage (GTDB taxonomy): Bacteria > Desulfobacterota > Syntrophia > Syntrophales > Smithellaceae > UBA8904. The sequence goes on from CAYOPU010000017.1 coordinate 13,299, forward strand.
TGATCGTTCAGGGGGCGGAACCGCTCTTTTTTTTGGATTATCTGTCGACAGGTAAAATCGAACTGGAAAAGAGCGTGCAGATTGTTGATGGTATTGTTCAGGGCTGCAGGCAGGCCGGCTGCACACTGCTGGGCGGAGAAACAGCGGAAATGCCGGGATTTTATCAATCAGGCGAATATGATCTGGCCGGATTCTGCGTGGGTGTGGTCGATCAGGAAAAACTCATTGACGGGTCCACCATCAGTATTAACGACCGGGTGATCGGTCTGGCATCCAGCGGTCTCCACAGCAACGGCTTTTCACTGGCCCGCAAAGCGCTTCTGGAAAAAGGCAATTTCTCCGTGAATGATTCCGCGCCGGGACTATCCAGAACAATTGGACAGGAACTGCTGGAACCGACGCGGATTTATGTGAAAACCCTTTTGAATCTGATCAAAAACTTCAACATCAAGGGACTGGTCCATGTCACCGGCGGTGGTTTTTACGACAACATTCCGCGCATTATTCCGGATGTGTGCCGCTGTGTCATTACCAAGAACAGCTGGAAGATTCCGCCGATTTTTCCCGTCATTCAGGACATCGGGCACGTGGAAGAAAGAGAGATGTTCCGGGTTTTCAACATGGGTATCGGCATGATGATGATTGTTTCAGAAAAAGATTCTCAGGAAATTCTAGAGCGTCTGAAGGCGATGGAGGAAAGCGCCTACCTGATCGGCACGATTGAGAAAAAGGAGCCACAGCAGGCTTCTGTTTGTTTCTCGGATATGTAGCGGCGGGTCTATGGCTGAACTCTTAAAACTGGGCGTTTTAATTTCCGGCAGCGGCTCCAATCTTCAGTCCATCATCGATCATATTGAACAAGGAACGCTTCCGGCTCAAATCACGCTTGTCGTCAGCAACAGCGCCAACGCCTATGGTCTGATCAGGGCCAAAAAGCATGGTATTCCCTGCGCGGTTTTAAACCATCAGGACTTTGCCGACCGGGAAAATTTTGATCGCGAATTGATCCGTATTTTATCAAGCGCAGGGGTTGACCTCATCGTCCTGGCCGGATTTATGCGGATTCTCACCCCGTCTTTTCTGCGCGCCTTTCCTCATAAAATTATCAACATTCACCCTGCCCTGCTGCCCGCTTTTCCGGGCACGCACGTTCAGCAGAAGGCCATCGATTACGGCGTTAAATTTTCCGGCTGCACCGTTCATTTTGTGGATGAGGGCGTGGATACCGGCCCCGTTATCATTCAAGCGGTTGTGCCGGTAATGCCTGATGACACCGCGGAGACGCTGGCAGCCAGAATATTGAAGGAAGAACATAAAATTTATCCCCAGGCTATCCGTTATTTTGCGGAAGGCCGAATTATCAAAAGCGGCCGTCATGTGAAAATTAGAAATAGCGAAGACGTTGAGGCCGCTGCGATGCATAATCCGTCCCTGGACTCTTGACAGGCGCTTTTGTCGGTTTGTTTCGGAGAAAAATATTAGATGATGTATGATCTGATTGTCATCGGTGATGACCTTGCCTCTCATGTTTCGGCTGCCTGCGCCAGTCAAAACGGCCTTCATACGCTGCTGATTGCGGAAAGCGGACTGGGCGGCCTGCAGCTGATCGACGATTTTATTTTCCCTATCGATGCCACGCCGCTTTCCGGTCTGGGGCCTGATCAAACGGGCCTCTCCATATTGGCCGACCTGGGGATTTTACCTCCCGAGGGTCACGCTGCCGCCATCAATCCCGCCTATCAGATTATTCTTCCCGGGCATCGCATTGATTTTTTCAATGATGCGGATTTGCTGAAGGCTGAACTGGCGCGGGAATTTCCCGAACAGGAGCAGGATATCAGCGCCTATTATGATATGGCGATGGATGCCTCGTCCGTCTTCCGGGACTGGATTGCCGCACATCCGCAAATTCAACCGCAGAATTTAAAGGAATATTTTGAATACCTGAAAATATATCCTGATGTCTTCAAATATAAATACGGTGTCATTAAGTTTGATAAGATTCTGTCGCAGGATGCCTCTCTGGAAAAAGCATGGGAAGCACAGCAGGCGCTCCTTTCCTTCAATATCGATGATTTGTTTTCCTTTGCTTCGGCTTTTCAATATTGCGCAGCGCTTCGCGGTGTTTCCTGCTTCCCGTCCGGAAAACAGTTTTTATTCAACGCGCTGATCGAAAAACTGGAATCGAACAAGGGGTTGTATCTCAACAACTGTCAGGTAACATCCCTTGCCGGAAACAAAATCATTGAGCTGGACATGAAAGCGCCGGACGGAACAACATCCAAAGCGTCGGGGCAGAATCTGATCGTCAGCACAAAGTCTGATAAACTGTCCATGATTCAGGGCGGGCATCAATATCTCAATTTTTCAGACTGGATCCGTCCGGCAAAAGTCGCTTATTATCCTTTTACGATTTTCCTGGGCATTTCCGCGGCATGCCTGCCCGAACAGCTTGCCCGGCATGTCGCCGTGATTACTGATGTAACGAAAGACCTCTATGATAATAATTTAATTATTTTGGAAACCAGCCTTCCGGAAGAAGACCAGCGCCTCTCTTCCGCAATGACTTCTCTTTCGGCGACGGTTTATCTTTCCGAAAGCAAAGAAAACTGGACGCCGGATGCCCTCCATCGCGAAGCAAATTCGATTTTAGAAAGGCTGGACGTCTTTGTTCCTTTTTTAAGGGACAATATCGCGTTAAACAACATTGACAAATCCATCGATATTTCATTGAACTCTCGAGGCGTTCTAAATCCGAAGCACAAGGTGCGCAACGCCTTTTTTACTTCATTTGCCGCCAAAAGCAATAAAACTCGGTTTCAGAATATCTTTCTCACCGGTGCGTCTTTACTGACGGATGCCGGTTATGACGCGGAGATTATCTCGGGCAGAAATGCCGCACTGCAAGTGATCAAGAAAGGAAAATGATTTCATGAACTATCATTTTACGATTGCCGGTCTCGGCGACTGCCGGATCGATTCTCCCCTGAATATCAGCAGGTTCATTTCAGATGACGACCGGATTTTATTTCAGACGCGTCTTGCCGATTATCAAGAATTTCGGGATGCCGAAGGAAGCCCTCTGTCCGTGGAACCGGCCGGTCCCCGGAAACGGATTTTCTTTGATCCTGCACAAACGACGGCGGCTATTGTCACCTGCGGCGGGCTTTGTCCGGGTATCAACGATGTGATTCGTTCAGTGACCATGACGCTTTTCTATCGTTACGGCGTAAAAAACATCCTGGGCGTTCAATACGGCCTGCGCGGACTAAACCCTGCATACGGCGACCAACCCGTTCAACTGACGCCGGACTTTGTCAAGGATATTACCCATATTGGCGGCAGTATCCTTTCGTCATCCCGGGGGCCGCAAGACGCCGTGGTTATGGTGGATTATCTGGAGCGCCGGAAAATCAACATTCTTTTTTGCGTGGGTGGAGACGGGAGCATGCGGGCGGCGGAAAAACTGACGGCGGAAATCACTGCCAGAAATGCAAAGATTGCCGTCATCGGCATCCCCAAAACGATTGATAACGATCTTAACCTGATTGAAAAATCCTTTGGATTTGACACCGCCATTGTCAAAACCGTGGAAGCCGTCCGCAGCGCACACGTGGAAGCTAAAGGGGCGTATAACGGCATCGGTCTGGTAAAAATCATGGGACGTTTGTCCGGCTATATCACGGCCACGGCTGCCCTGGCCCAGGGCGACGCCAATTTTGTCCTGATTCCCGAAGTGCCCTTTGATCTGGATGGAGAAAACGGATTCCTGAAATCGCTCGAGAAGAGAATGCAGGCCAGCGGACATGCAGTCATTCTCGTGGCGGAAGGCGCCGGACAGGAACTGATGAGACAGAAATCCGATGAGCAAAAAACCGATGCCTCGGGCAACATCCGACTGCACGACATCGGCCTTTTTCTGAAAAACGCTATTGAAAAACATTTCCGCGAAATTCACCAGGAAATCAATTTAAAATACATGGAACCCAGTTATCTGATCCGTTCCGTTCCGGCCAATGCCTCGGACAGCATTTATTGCAGCTCTCTGGGCCAATACGCCGTCCACGCGGCAATGGCGGGTAAAACAGGCCTCCTGGTGGCTCTGCGCAAAGAAGAATATGTTCATCTTCCCCTGTCCGCCGCAATTTCCGGCAGACAGATCGACCCGCAGGGCAATATCTGGCTCCGTGTGCTGGAAACCACGGGACAGCCGGCGGAAATGAGAAATATTGGATCAACAGAAGGCTGAAAACCGGGGACCGGGGATCGTCATCATCGGGACAGCTTCAATAACCAGAAATCTTTTCCAACCGGTTCCGCATGATCCAGTTCAAGAGTGCCTATTGCGTCAGTGATCTGCTTATGGCACTCATCGACCGGCGCTTTCAAACATCCGATAATCAGCGTTTCGTTTCTTCGCTTGTTGTCGAAAAAATATTTTATCATATTCTCCCTGTTGCCGACTGCCCGGTAAGCAAACCCGAGGCTGTTTTTATCACTCATCAAATCTTTCATAACGGCAGGCCAGACAGACCAGTAATCCCCCGCGTATCCATCCACATCGATCGGGATGGCAGCGTCATGACGCTTGAATATCAAATAATCATGTGGAAGCACGATGGGATGTGCAAGAAAAATGATCAAAACCGCAACCAGTGCACCTGATAAAATATGGCTCTGGCGCGTATTGAGAAACAGCGCAATGTTTTTAATCTCGAACGACAGGAGAATCATTCCGGAAAACAACACCGGGGTAAAATACCTGAAACGAAATTCATTCGCAACGACCCATGTATTCGTCGAAAACAAAAGGATCCAGCCTATGGAAAAAACAATTAACATCATGATATACGCAGCGCGGCGGGTAAAATTTGACAAAGCATTTTCAGGTGACAAGCGAAACGCCATCAGCTTCCATAAACAGGCAACTATAATAATGATAAAGGCATTGCCTAAGTTTAGCGAATCGAGAATATTCCTTGCTACGAATGGCAAAAATTCATTGATCTTTGTAAAATTAAAACCATAGTAAGAGATGCCACCGCCCGGATATAACCGGCTGATAAAAATCCATACAAAAAATAAACCTGTTGCCAGAAGACTAAAGGCAAGAGAAGCTTTATCGATCTTTCTCTCGATGAAGATATGACCGGTAACAAGAGCAAGTGCTGGAATGATAATGCTGTAATTCACGCCAATGGCAAAAACCAAGCAAAACGCCGTAACGGAAAATATGGTTAAGCTCCATTTTCTTTCCTCAAAATAATAAAAAAAAGCGACCCCCAACAAGAGATAGGACAGCGTATATTCGATGTGCCACGTCACAATCTCGAAGACGGCATACGGTTTGAAAATTAATAAAAACATCAGGATAAGGGAAAGAAAGAGCAATCTACGGATCAGAGCAGGTTTTTTATCAGAAGGGACTGATTTTGATAAGTGATCCGCCCAAAACCATACCAGCAGGTAAAAGACGATTGTCATGATCATAAGACAGGCGTAAAGATTAAGCGCCGGATATCGAATCGGATAGATCAGCAACGGCAGAACATTTGCCACACGATTCTGTCCCCAATAGAAAAGCGTAACATTCTGTAGTGACATGACGGAATTTAAAATAACATCCGCATTGACAAACTCATGGCAATAGCGATTTGCAGTAAGAAACGCCAAGAAAATAATTACAGTGAAGTCAATAACGAATCCCGGCAGCCGCCCGGCCCAAGTTATTCCCTTTGAATTCATGGTTGCTGATCTACCATTTTTAACCTATGGCATCAATTGGATAGTTGAACAAATCGATCCGCGGTGCTCCTTTGATGACGCCGGAAACAACAAGCCGCCCGATGAAGATGAGAAATTAAAAAAAATGCTTGCAAAATAAAGTGTTGTAGTTTAGTAACGGCTCACATTTTTTAAGAAGGAGTTTGATCATGTCTCGTATTTGTGAAGTCTGTGGAAAGAAACCGCAAGTCGGCAATAACGTCAGTCACGCCAACAACAAAAGTAAAGTGATCCTGCGTCCGAATCTGCAAAGTTTACGATGTGTTGACGAGAAAACAGGCGCCGTGAAGAGAGTTAAAGCCTGCACACGCTGCATCCGTTCCGGGTTTGTAAAAAAAGCAAGCTAACCGGTTGTTGGAAACCAGCCTGTTTTTTTGATGGTAGCGGCGGTTTCCTGAAGGAAATCTTCGTTGTCAATGGACCCCAGGGCATTTTGAAACAAGGTTGAAATCGTAGCAGCAAACATCGCATTATTATTTCTCAGGCCGAATCTATCCGTAAAAAGATGAATTCGGCCTTCAATATTCATGATACGATCCATTCTTTCTTTTGTGATATAAGACACGGCGTTTTTCAGCACATCCAGGACATGTTCTTTTTCAATGCCGTAAAGCCAGGCGATTTCTTCACAAAATTCATTTCTTCTGTGATCAAACGTAAAATGAACCGCATCTTCTAAAAGCGCGGTGGATCCGTTGGCCTGAATGCGCAATAAAATCACCAGATCATAAATCATTTCAATAATTAAATGGGATCGGTAGGCTGCGTCATCATAGGAAATATTCCGGTCGAGAATTTTATATAAATCCACAATGGAACCGATCAGAGGTCTTCCTTTAACATACGTGTAGCCCTCTGAATGAGGATCAAACCCTTCCTGACATTGAAGCGATATTTTTCCGAAATGAGCCAGATCATCTACCAGAAGATGAAACATAATGTAGGCGGTGCGTTGATGATCCGGAGGGGCCTCGACAAACCGGTTGATAAAATGGGTCTGATTGGCGGTGATCGCGGGATGAATGGTCAATAAATCCGGAGCGATATTATAGATATAGATGTCCGGGTCGCTGTTTTGAATACTGGAGGCATCCATGATCTGCTGCAATAAACAGGTATGGGTCAGCATCAGCATAAAAACACCGGACTGGAATCTGACGGAATTTCCCGCATTTCATACTGCTCTTTTAAATTTTCCAGAATATCTTCCACATCTTGAAGAAAATCAGGCATGATCGAAACCTGGATGATGGCTGTTTTCGGGTCAATTGTGGAAACCGTTATAAACCCCTCATACCCTTCCAGAATATACTGGATAATCATGATATTACTTGTCTTTATTTTAAACCATTTTCGAATCATAGATAGACTTTTCATTACCATTTAATGTTTCAATGAGCAAGACAATCAATGAAGACTTGACATAGGATTTGTCACTGATATGATAGCACTGAAAAAAAATTATTTAAAGAAGAACCTATGACTCAAGAAGCACAATTGCCGGTAACACAATGGATACTCAAAGATTCCGGGCATAAAGACGCTATCCAATCGCTGGCGAAGGAATTCGGCGTTTCCCCGATTATTTCTCAATTAATTTTGAACCGTCATGTTGCCAGTCTGGAAGATGCGTACCGCTATCTTCATCCGTCTCTCAATCAGTTGCACAGTCCCTTTCTCATGCAGGACATGAAAAAAGGCGTCAGCCGCCTCATGCAGGCCATTCATGCCGGAGAAGAAATCGTCATATACGGCGACTATGATGCGGACGGCATCACCTCGGTTGTCATCCTTTATAAATTCATTAAAGAACTGACCCAACATGTATCTTATTACATACCCGACAGGGTTCTGGAAGGTTACGGACTGAAAATACCGGTCATCGACCGGTTTAAAAGCAAGAATGTTAAACTGATTATTACCGTAGATTGCGGCATTTCCGATATTGAACAAATTGCCTACGCCAGATCCATCGGCATTGACACCATCGTGCTGGATCATCATGAAATATCCGATCAACTGCCCCCTGCCGTCGCCTGTATTAATCCGAACCGATCCGATTGCTCTTTTCCCTTTAAACATCTGGCAGGCGTTGGAATTGCCTTCAATTTTCTGATTGCTCTCAGGGGCACTTTGCGAAAAGACGGTTTCTGGAAAGACGGGAAATATCCCAACCTCAAAGAATATCTCGATATTGTTGCTTTGGGCACGATTGGCGATATTGCGCCGCTGGTCGATGAAAATCGGATATTTGCCAAAATCGGTCTGGAATTAATGACGGAAGCCAACCGCCCCGGCATCAAGGCCCTCAAAGAAGTCAGCGGCATTGACGGACAACTGATTGATTCTTTTAAAGCCTCCTTCTGCCTGATTCCCCGCATTAATGCCGCGGGAAGGATCGCCTCTCCACTTGACGCCGTTTTGCTTTTGCTGGCTGAAACGATGGAGGAAGCACGACCACTCGCAGAAAAACTTGACTTACATAACCGTCGTCGTCAAGCCATGGAAAAAGATATCCTCAAAGAAATTCTCGGCCAGATGGGAACAAATCCCGATCTGGATAACATGAACGCTCTGGTTTTTTCTTCCGAAAAATGGCATCCCGGCATCGTGGGGATCGTCGCCTCGCGTCTGGTGGATCTTTTCAGCCGTCCGACCTTCGTGATCAGCCTGAAAGACGGTGTGGGGAAAGGTTCAGGCCGCAGCGTGGCTGATTTTAATATGCACAAGGGTTTACAGCAATGCGCATCCCTGCTGTTGTCTTTCGGTGGCCATTACCGGGCAGCGGGAATCTCTATTAAAGAGGATGACATTGACGAATTCGCCTGCCTGCTTGATGACATCATCCGGAATTCAGTGCAGGCTTCGGAAAAGGTGTCTCAAACACTCATTGACGCGGAATGCAATCTTCAGGACATCAATTTTGCGCTCATTGAGCAGATGACGCAGCTTGCGCCCTTCGGTTGTGAAAATCCCGAGCCGGTCCTTTGCGCCCGGAATATCAAAGTATCCTCGCCTGTTGTCGTCGGCACAAATCATCTCAAAATGCGTCTGACATCGCACAAAACGGCCTGCAACGCCATCTGGTTCAATATGGGCAAATATCTCGGCGCCGTCAACGGGGCCAATCTGGACGTTGTTTTTTCTCCGCAGATTAATTACTGGAACGGGTCATCCGAAATTCAACTGAAAATGAAAGACGCCGTAATTCTATCCTGAAGGATCAGTCATGAACCAGGCAACCAAAGCAGCCCTTTTCAGCGCCCTCCTTTTCCCCGGCTGGGGACAGTTTTACCTGAAACATCACAAAAGAGGTTTTCTCTTTATCGTGCCTGTCCTGATCGGCGCCTTAACCATCGTATGGATGTTCATTCAGGCCGCCACGACTGTTATCAAAGCTGCGCCGTTTAGGAAAGGAACCGTCCAATTCAGTCAAGTCATTCAGGTTGCCGTGGATGCCTTCAAAGCACTGGACTTTTTCAGTTTATTGATCATCCTGCTTTTGCTTGCTGTTTTATGGATTTTATCCATCATTGATGCCTATCTGCTGGGCAAAAAACAAATGACTGCTTCTACCATTGCCGGACATCAAGAATCAGCTTCTGGTCAGGTGTGATCAATCCGGTCTTCACGTATTCCACAGCGTCAATTCTGACCGTGCAGATTTCCTTAAACATCTTCTTGAAGTTATTTTCCCAGGCAGCTGTTCCGACTTGCGGATTCACCTTTTCTACGCGTACCGTCAGAACATCTTCGTGACCGGCGCGGCTGACAACAGCCTGAAGTGGAAGATTTTCAAATTTTCCGGCAAGAAGTTTCATCTGGCTGGGCGCGATAAAGAGCCCCCTGACTTTCACCGCGTCCCCTACCCGTCCCGCAATCCCCGCCAGCCGATAAGACGTCCGACCACAGGCGCATTTTTTAGTGATTAATCGTGATAAATCCCCTGTTCCGAAGCGCAGCAGAAAGAAAATATCATTGAGGCGCGTTACAACCACCTCGCCCAGTTCGCCGGGGGCAACATTCTTTCCCGTGGCCGGATCGACAATTTCCACAATCGTTTCCTCGCAGATATGCCAGCCGGATTTTTTGGAACATTCATAAGCCACATCGCCCACTTCCGTCGCGCCGTACATCGAAAAGGTGGCCAGGCCGTATTCCTTTTCAAATTTTTCTCTCAGCTGCGGCAGCAGCGGTTCGGCGGCAAAGCAGGCTTTTTTGACACAAAAATCCTTTTTGAAATTGAAGCCCAGCTCCCGGGATTTTTCGATGATGGACATGAGAAAACTGGGCGTCCCGACATAGGCGGTCACTTTCAGATCCTTGATCAGTTGCACCTGAACCTGGGATGAGGACGTGCCGGAAGGAACCACCGTCGCCCCCATCTTGCGCAGGCCGTTGTGAA
>CAYOPU010000018.1:0-23104 GCA_964405915.1 uncultured Smithella sp.
ATCACGGAGGAGCTTTCCTTCAGAATCTGCCCGCATAATTTCAGGGCTTCCGCCTTTGATACAAAATGATCGCCCTGCACCAGAACGCCCTTGCCGCCGGTCAGGCCGTCCGGTTTGAGAACGATGCCTTCCAGTTGATTCAAAAAAGCCTCTATGCCGTCCATGGCGGTAAATACTTTAAACTGCGGATTGCCGGGGATGTTGTATTTGCTGACTAGATTCCTGGTGAACGATTTGGAAGTCTCCAGCCGGGCCAGACTTTTATTGGGGCCGACGGAAGGGATGCCGCAGGCGGCCAGCGCATCGACGACGCCGTTGTTCAGAGGGTCTTCCGGCCCGATGACGGCGAAATCGATCTTGTTTTCCGTCGCAAAAGCGGTGATGGCGGGAAGGTCCGCATAGCTGCCGAGTTGAATCCGGTTTGAGAGGGAAGCAATTCCCGGGTTATTGGCTTTCATAAACGAAAAAAGACGCGGATGTTGTTCAGACCGTGAAAGGGCTTCCGCCATAGCGTGTTCACGCGCGCCATTTCCGACAAGCATTACATTGGGCATGATTTAAATCTCCTGTTTGATTCCTTTATTTAAAAACGTCCTTTAACAGAGAGGTGACTCTGGCTTTCGGGTTGTTGCGGATGTTGGTTTCTTCCTGCGCGATCACATGAAACAGGCCATCAAGCGCCTTGGATGAAACATACTGCTGGACATCGAGATTGATGGCCTGGCCGACCAATGGCAGTTTCTGGACCTTGCCGGTGATCGCGTCATACTGCTGCGCCACCTTATACTCACCCATGGTTTTGCGAACTGTCGGCTCAAAAAGCGTCAGCAGCCTGTCGTAGGTTTTGCCTTTGAGGTAGTCCGTGGCGGCGGTATTGCCTCCGCGCAGAATTTTATTGGCGTCGTCAAATGACATATCCGCGATGGCGTTTGCAAAGATATCCGCGGCCAGCGGCGCGGCTTTTTCCGCGGCCCGGTTCATACTGAGGGTGAATTCATCCAGTTGCGGCCCGAAACCGACGCCGCGCAAAACGGATTCTGCCTGCCGGACTTCATCGGGCAATAGAATTTTAACGGCCTGATTCGCAAAGTAGCCGTTATTTTTCCCCAGGTACTTTATGGAATTCTTGACGCCGACGTTGAGCGCTTCTTTAAGCCCCAGGTCGACTTTACCCGCGCTGGATTTTGTTGAACCTGCGGCATCCAGTGTGTCTTTGAGAATATCCAGAAAAGATGCATGGCTGTATTGGCATAAAAGCAATACAAAAAAAACGGTGAACAGGATCTTTTTGTTCATGATGTGGCCCTCCATAATTGTGACTGATGCACGATCGGTTGACTTCAATTCCGCTGCCGGAGAGTATAGAAAGGATGCTTTTTGATGTCAATCGAATAATGATGACCATAAAATACTTGACGGATGCAAGCAAGTACATGATAATCACGACTGGTCAGTTGATGGCCGGAACATATCGGATCATTTTTTTGCTGATGAGGTGGGGTATGAAAAAGTTGCATCTTATTTTGATAGCGTTTGTTATTTTTGCGGCTGGATGCAGTCAGCCGGTCCTGCGGCAGGATGTTCCTGTGACGACAAATCCGATGGGGGCGAAGATCTACGCCAACGGCCAGTTTGTGGGAACGACGCCCATGTCCGTTTCGCTGGAGCGCAACCGGAATCACATTCTGACCTTGGTGAAGGACAACTACCGTCAGGAAGATGTGGCTATCCAGAAATCGTACCAGAAGGAAAAAGTTTATCTCAATGCGATTTCAGCCGGCGTTAATTCAAGTCTTTTTTTTAAGGACCCCCGAATGGGAATCGGCAGTTCCATGAGTTCAATTTCCTCGCAGGAAGAAACAGGCGCAGCCTATGTTCTTGTGCCTCCGGTGGTGAAAATCAATCTGACGCCGACTGCGGGCAATGCTGCCAGTGTTCCCGTCCAGACGGAATCAATGCAGGCGGCGCCTTCGGAACCCATGGCCTCATCATCGGACGATTCCGGCATGGATAAGGCCCAGTTTGCCCGGGGATTGGCCAAAATCGGCGCTGCTGCGGCTCTTTCACAGGCCAAACCTCTGGAAAAGAAGACGGAAACCTCCTCCTCATCCAGCAGTTATGTTCAGCCGGACGGTACAAGGGTTACGGAAAAATCAGGTACATCCGTCGGGGTCAGTGTTAATCCGGCGGCGCTGATTGATGTTATCGATGTGTTGTTTAAATAAAATGCATGGCGATGGAAGCCTTTCCAGAGTGCAGGAGATATGGATATGAAACAAAAAATACCGGTGTTTATATTTGTTCTGATTTTTTGTGCCGCAGGGACGATGTTTGCGGCTGATATTGCTTCTTTGGACAAGGTGAGCATATTTATGCCCAAGTCAAAAGTGTTGTCTATTCTGGGGGCATCTCAGGAGACGCTGGTACTGGCCGGAGACTTGAAAATTGAAGTGTATCCGGTAGAATCCGTGCTTCCGCTGGTGCATTCCGGCTGTATCTACGACAAGGACGGCATCCTGATGGGACAGTCCTTTGTGTTTCAAGGCCATACAGCAGGCAGCATTGCCGACCGTTTGAAAAAGCACGGATTTACACCCCTGCCGCAAAAGGGCGGCTCCCTGCGGTTTGCGGGCGTTGACGATGATACCAAACAGCCTCTGGTGGCGGTTATTGCCGAGAACGATCATTTGACGACCGTTACGACGTTTGAAAAAGCTTTTTACGAGAGTCACGTTCAATAACCGGCGAATGTCAATCAAGTGATAGGGAATTCCCAAACCGCTATTAAAAAACAAGACGCGCTGCACGCTTTGGAAAGCGCTGTTTCTTTTTTTTATATAATCTGATAAATTGACAATCAACAACAGACACTAAAGAGGTGAATGGATTCGTTTTGAGTTCCGATATTATTGTTCTCCTGATTCTTTTTTCCTTTTCCGGTTTTTTTTCGTCGGCGGAAGCGGCGTTGCTTTCCCTGTCCGATTTGCATCTGCACAAGATGAAATCGGATAATTATCCTTTTTTGAGTTCCGTACTAAAGCTGCTGGCCAAGCCAAGGCGGCTGCTCATTACGATTGTGACCAGCAATGAAGCTGTCAATATCAGCATCTCCATTCTGGCCGCAGCTCTCTTTATCCATTTATTTGGCGAAAAGGGCCAGGTCATCTCCATTGTTGTGACCTCCCTCGTTCTTTTTCTGGTCGGGGAAGCCATCCCCAAAACATTCGGAGTCACCTATCCGATGCAGATTTCGTCTGCCGTAGCGCCACTGCTGCTTTTGATTTCCCGTCTGGAATTTCCAATCGTTGCCACACTGGAAAAAGCGCCCGGCCTGATTTTAAAACGGCTGGACCAGCGCAAAAACCGGGACACGGATGTTTTAATGGAGGATGAATTCAAGCACCTGATTGACGCCGGAAGCCGCGAAGGTGTTGTGGATGAAACGCAACGGGAGCTTATTACCACTATTTTTGAATCGGGTGACAGGCCGGTGACGGACATCATGATCCCCCGCGTGGAGATGTTTTGTCTGTCTTCCGATATGACGGCGGCGGACATTATCCGGGAGGTTGCAGGCAAGCGCTATGAGCGGGTGCCGGTGTATCGGGAAGACCGCGACGATATCATCGGTATTCTCTTTGCCCGTGATTTGCTCCATGCCGCTCTCGGATCCGGCTCATTGTCTTTTGAAACATTACTGGCCCGGCCTTATTTTGTACCGGAGAGCAAGACCATTAACGGACTGCTTCATGATTTTCAGGAAAAATCGATTCAGATTGCCATTGTGGTGGACGAGTACGGCGGTGTGTCCGGTCTGGTGACGCTGGAAGACATTCTGGAACATCTGTTTGAAGAGGCTTACGGTGATGATGATCCGGCGGCAAACTGCGGGTGCGACATCCTCGATGAGAACACGATGATTGTTCCCGGCAAAATGCCGATGGAGCAGGTCAACGATCTGCTCTCGGCCTCGCTGCCGCAGGATGAATTCGACACCATCGGCGGTTTTGTTCTGCATTTATTCGGAAAGATGCCGGAGCGGAGTGAGATCACCAGCTTTCAAAATTATTCCTTTCGTGTCGAGAGCGTGGGCAGAACGAGAATCCTGAAAATTCGAATTGAAAAAGAAAAACAGACGACGCCGGAGGAGGACGAATGAGCCTTTATCTGATCATCGCCCTCATCTTGATCTGCCTGATTCTGGAGGCGCTTTACTCCGGAGGAGAGGTGGCCCTGTTTTCATCCGACATCAACAAAATCAAGTATTACGCGCGCAGGGGATCGTCTGGTGCAAAACAGGCGGTCAAATTAAAAGAGAATCCCGAATGGTTTATTTCGACGGCGCTGATTGGCACCAATCTGGCGATTATTGCCGCTTCCACACTGGCCACAGGTTTGCTGATTAAATACTTCGGCGCTGAGCGCGGAGAGCAGATTGCTTTCCTGACGATGCTGCCCGCGCTGTTTGCCATTATTATTGTCCGCAGCATCTTTCAGCATTATCCGGAGCCTATGGCGATCAGGGTGGCCCATTTTATCCGTGCGTCTTCCTTTGTATTTTACCCGATGGCCTGGTTTGTCGCGGCGGTATCGAGAGGAGCGGTCAATATTTCTTTTGATGGAAAAGTGAATCATCCTTCTTACATCACCAAAGAGGGCTTGAAATACATCCTGGGCGAGAAAACAGAAGGCAGTGATATTCTGACCAAGGAAAAAGAAATGGTCAGCCGTGTTTTTGATTTCTCCGAACTGACGGCGGAAAAGATCATGGTTCCCATTTCCGCGCTGACGGCCCTGCCGCAAACGATGGAGATCGAAGAAGCGGCCCGTATCGTTGCCGCAAAAAAATATATGCGCATTCCCGTTTATTCGGACACAGCCTACAACATTGTCGGCATCCTGCATTATTTTGATCTTCTGGATGTGCTGCAAAAACAAAAACAGACGCCGACGGCTGAAAAAACTACCACGGTGGGCGACTGTATGCGGACGGATGTTTATTATGTTCCGGAAACGAAAAAGGCAGGCCCCCTTTTAATGGACATGCAAAGAAAACGGGAACATATGGCGGTGGTTGTTGACGAATACGGCGGCGCGGTCGGCATTGTCACCATGGAAGATATCGGTGAGGAAATTGTCGGCAGCATCGATGAGGAATACAACAAGGGCGAAAAACTCTACAAAAAAACGGCGCCCGGTCGGTATTTGATTAACGGGCGGATGAAAATCGATGATCTGAATCAAATCTTGTTGACAAAACTCCCTGAGGGCAATTATGAAACCCTCGGCGGTTTCCTGGCGCATCTGGCGGGGAGAATTCCCCTGAGCCGCGAAAGGCTGGAATTCGAAGGTGTGATCTTTGTTATTGAAAACGCCGATCAGAAAGCCATTCGGGAAGTGCTGGTTATTTTACCCCCGCAGCTGGAAGCGCCGCCAATATAAAGAAAACGAGGTGAAGTCCATTGAGAGGGAAAAATGAATTCTGTACGCTCATTTTGGCGGCGGGGAAGGGCACCCGCATGAAATCGGACATGGCAAAAGTGCTTCATGTCCTCCGCGGCAAACCGCTTTTGTATTATTCGTTGCAGGCGGCGCGCGACGCGGGGGCGATGAAAATAGTTGTGATTGTCGGTCATCAAGCGGATAAAGTACGGGAAGCATTTCCCGATCCGGATTTGATTTTTGTCGATCAGATGCCGCAACTGGGAACCGGACATGCCGTCATGCAGGCAGACCCCGTCCTTAAGGATTATCAGGGGTTGACGGTTATTCTCTGCGGCGATGTGCCGCTTTTGAAACCGGAAACGATTCGTTCTCTCATCCATCAGCATCTGGAATCCGGGGCCGATGTCACGGTGCTGACCACCGAGCCGCCCGGTCCCCATGCTTACGGCCGTATTGTGAAGAATGACCGGGGAGACGTTCTTAAGATTGTTGAACATAAGGACGCAACCGATGCCGAAAGAAAAATTCTGGAAATCAATACGGGTATTTATTGCGTTCGTACGCAATTTTTATTTGCGGCGCTGTCCCGGGTGAAAAACGATAATCAGCAGAAGGAATATTATTTGACCGACATCGTGGAAATTGCCCGGCAAGACGGCAGGAAGGTTCATGCCTGTTTGACGGCGGATTATGTTGAAGTGATGGGCATCAATACGCTCGAAGAGCTGGAAAAAGCGGGGAAATATTTATCGGGCGATAGGCGATAGGCGATAGGCGATGGGCTATGGGCGAGAGGAAAACTGTCCCCCTCGGGAGGGGTTTGGGGGAGGGTGGAGCAGCGCGTAGCTCGCAGGTCTTGGGTGGATGGTTCAGGTGTTTAAATTTGTGTGATGTGATTTCCAGTCTTCCGGGTAAAGTAATACTTGCGCCGCTAGCCGGCATTACAAATTTGCCATTTCGGCTGATGGCCCGTGAGCTAGGCTGTGGACTGTGCTTTACAGAGATGATCAGTGCCAACGGTCTGGTTCGTGAATCGGCAAAAACGAGTGACTATTTAAGATCATCCTCGGAAGACCGGCCTCTGGGGGTCCAATTGTTCGGGGCAAACCCGGATGTCATGGCCGAGGCCGCCACGCTGGTTGTTTCTCATCATCCCGATATCATTGATATTAATATGGGTTGCCCGGTGAAAAAAGTTGTCAAAACGGGTGCCGGCGCAATGCTGATGAAAGATCCAGTTCTGGCAGGCCACATCATTGCGGCGGTGGTCAAAGCGGTGAAAATCCCCGTGACGGTTAAGATACGTTCCGGATGGAGCCGCAGTTCTCTGAACGCCGCAGAACTATCTAAAATAGCTGAGGATTCCGGAGCCGCTGCGATTATTGTGCACGGTCGGACGGCAGATCAGGGATTTTCCGGCCATGCCGATTGGGGCATGATTGCTCAGGTAAAAAGCGCCGTGAAGATTCCGGTTATCGGTAACGGGGACATCCGCGAGCCCGCAGACGCCATGATGATGCTTGATCAAACCGGTTGCGATGCCGTGATGGTGGGCCGCGGTGCATTGGGTAATCCATGGATTTTTCGGGGCATTAACCAATTAGCCAAAAGCTTGCCGTACCGTCACGGTCCTTCCGTACCCGAACGGCACGAGTTGATTAAAAAACACTGGGAAATGGAAAACCATTATTACGGCCGGAAAATCGCCAACCGCTCTTTCCGCAAGCATTTGCTCTGGTACACCAAAGGGCTGGCCGGTTCAGGCCGACTGAGAGAAACTTTAGGAAAAATGACGGACAGCGATGAAATGTTTGCGGAATTGGATGGATATTTTCAATTTCTGGTGAAATCGCCAACCGAAATAACCACTTGACATTTTAGGAATGAATTGGCATAAATAGAACCCAATTTGATGCAGGATCACCGGTAGGGCATTCTAGAAAAGGACAAAAACGAAAATGGAAATCGGCAAATTTACGGAACTTGAAGATAAGATTAAACATATTGTCAGTGAACAGGCTTTTTTGAAGAAACAGGTTTTAATATTGGAGGAAGCATTAAAAAATAAAGAATCGGAGATAGAAGGGTATAAAAGTAAATTTAATGTATTAGATGAGGAAAGGAACAGCGTACGCGCAAGGGTGGATTCACTGCTTGATTTACTCGCAGATATAAAAGTGGCAAAATAAGCTTTCAGGGCGTGAATTTTGAAAAAGCGTTACGACATTACAATTTTAGGGCAGGAACTTGCGGTTTCAAGTGATGCGGAAAGTGAACAAGTGGCCAGTGTTGTCCGGTTTGTCAATGAAAAAATGGAGGATATTGCACGATCCAGTGATGGACTGAGGACATTGGATGTGGCTATCCTGGCGGCTTTGAACATTACAGAAGATTTTTTTAAATTAAAGGGAGTGAATCAGGACCTCTGCGAACAATTGACGCACCGGTCCGAAAAGCTTATTCAGTTAATAGAAAACGCAAGTTGATAAAGAAATTGTTTACCCCTGCGATGCGCGTGATTGTCATTATGTTTTTGAGCCAACACTTTGAACTTGGGGCCTATACTTGTTTGTGGTGAGCATGTCCGCTTTGTTCCGCTGGTTGGACGGCGGAAAGCCTAAAGCAGACAACACCGGGCGCCCACTTTTTTATAGGTTCAAAATCGTGATTAACACGGCATAAGCGGGGGTTTTTTGTGGTTTCCGCTTTCCTTAAAGATATTCCTTTCCATCACTGTACAGTCAAAAATGAAATGATCCATGAATCCTTCGGCAAGCTGGATTTAGGCATGCCTGCCGGAAGGTTTAAATATAATCCTGTTGGAGATTGGTGCCTGATGATACGCGTCAAAGCAGATGATTAAGGCAGAGTTTTCAAGAGGACAAATGAGGAGGGAACAACAATGTTAGATGGCGGTTTAAATGTCCTGTTTATAGTTGTGGCGGTTTTGGCGGGTGCGGTTGCCGGTTATATTCTGAAGCAGATATTCACGGATAAGAAACTTAAAGCATCGGAGAGTCTGGCGGCGCGGATTGTCGAAGAATCCAAAAAAGAAGCGGAAACCATAAAAAAAGAAACGATTTTGCAGGCCAAGGAAAATCTGCTGAAAATGAAGGCGGATTTTGACCAGGAAACCAAGGAAGTTAAAAGCGATCTGGAGGGGCTGGAGCGGCGCATCCGCAGCAAAGAGGAAAATGTGGACAAACGCATCGATGTCTTGTCTCAAAAAGAAGCAAGCATCGAAGGGCGTGAAAAAAGTCTCAACCAGAAAGAACGGGCGATTGAGGAAAAGCACAAGCGGCTGGACGCTCTGGTGGAAGAGCAAAAAGAAAAACTGGAAAAGGTTGCGGGTTTGACGCCCGAAGAGGCAAAAAACATACTGATCCAGTCGATGGAGTCGGAAGCCAAGCGCGACGCAGCCGGACTTGTTCGAAAAATTGAAGAGGAAGCCAAGCTCACCGGGGATCGGAAAGCGCGGGAAATCATCGCCTACTCCATTCAGCGATATGCCGGGGATTATGTGGCGGAACATACCGTATCCGTTGTCAATCTGCCCAGCGAGGAGATGAAAGGCCGCATCATCGGGCGCGAGGGCCGTAATATCCGGGCGATTGAAGCGGCCACCGGCATTGATTTGATTGTCGATGACACGCCCGAAGCCGTGGTTCTGTCCAGTTTCGATCCGGTGCGGCGCGAAGTTGCCCGCATATCGCTGGAGCGGCTGATTCAGGACGGCCGCATCCATCCCGGCCGGATTGAAGAAATCGTGAAAAAAGTGGAAAAGGAAGTTGAACAAATCATTCGGGAAACCGGCGAGAAAGCGTCCTTTGACTGCGGTGTTCATGATATTCATCCGGAAATCATCAATATGCTGGGCGCCCTGAGATACCGCACCAGCTATTCGCAGAATGTTCTGCAGCACTCCATTGATGTGGCTTATCTGACCGGACTGATGGCCGCCGAATTGAAGATGAATATCAAGGAGGCCAAACGGGCGGGACTGCTGCACGATATCGGCAAGGCGGTGGACCACAAAATTGAAGGAACGCATGCCGCCATCGGCGCTGATTTTGCCAAACGTTTCGGAGAGAGTCCTCGTATCGTCCAGGCGATTGCCACCCACCATGACGACGGACGCAATAATACGTTGTTGGGCGTGCTGGTGCAGGCGGCCGACACCCTGTCCGCGGCCCGGCCCGGCGCACGCCGCGAAATGCTGGAAACCTATGTTCATCGTCTGGAGGAGCTCGAAAAGATTGCTCATTCCTTTAACGGCGTGGACAAGTGTTTTGCCATTCAGGCGGGGCGTGAAATCCGCATCATGGTGGAAAATGAAAAAATTTCGGATAACGACACTGTTATGCTGTGCAACGATATTATCAAAAAAATAGAAAGCGAACTGACCTATCCGGGCCAGATCAAGGTAACGGTGATCCGTGAAACGCGCGTGTCCAATTTTGCCAAATAGACATGCGTAGAATGAGTAAAAAATGAAAATTCTTTTTATCGGAGACATCATCGGGAAACCCGGACGCCGGGCTGTCCGGGAACTATTGCCGTCGCTGGTTGCTGGCCATGCTGTGGATATGGTGATCGCCAACTGTGAAAATGCAGCGGCCGGTTTCGGCGTCACGAGGGATATTGTCGAAGAACTGTATGAAGCGCACCTTGATATTCTGACGTCCGGCAACCACATCTGGGATAAAAAAGAAGTCCTGGAGTTCATCGAGGATTACGAAACCCTCCTGCGTCCCGCCAATTATCCGGGCATTGTTCCGGGAAAAGGATCGGTATTCATGCCGACGCCCGCAGGCGATTATGTCGGCGTGCTCAATCTGGCGGGCCGCATTTTCATGCAGCCGATGGATTGCCCGTTTGTGACAGCAAAACAAGAAATCGCCCGGCTGAAAGCGAAGACCAATGTCATTATTGTCGATATTCACGCGGAAGCGACATCCGAGAAGAAAGCTCTGGGCTGGTATCTGGATGGAGAGGTTTCCGCGGTACTGGGCACGCACACGCATGTGCAGACGGCGGACAACGAAGTTTTGCCGAATGGTACGGCATATATCAGCGATGCCGGGATGACCGGGCCTTTCGATTCCGTGATCGGCATAAAAAAAGATATCATCATTGAAAAATTTTTAACACAGATCCCCTCTAAATTTGACGTGGCCAAAAATGATATCCGCCTGCAGGGGGTTTTGCTGGACATTGATGCGCAAAGCGGCCGGGCCAATGCCATCGAGAGGATCAGCGTCAAGCTCAACGAATAACGGAGGCACCAGATGAAAAGCGCTTACGAAATTTTAAAGGAAAGAGGCTTTGTCGAACAAATCACCGACGAGGACTTGATTACAGAGCTTTTTACCAAAGGTCCCGTCACCTGTTACATCGGTTTTGATCCTACGGCCGCGAGTCTCCATATCGGCTCTCTGGTGCCCATCATGGCGCTGGCGCATATGCAGCAAAACGGCAATCGGCCCATCGCGCTGGTCGGCGGCGGCACGGGACTGATCGGGGATCCCAGCGGCAAGACGGAAATGCGCCAGGTGCTCACCCGCGAGCAGATTGACACCAACGCGCAGTGCCTGGGCAAGCAGCTTTCCCGGTATCTTGATTTTTCCGAAGGCCGCGCGCTGCTGCTCAATAACGCCGAATGGCTTACCAAAATCAACTACATTGAATTCCTGCGCGATATCGGACGGCATTTCAGCGTCAACCGGATGCTGGCGGCGGAAAGCTACAAAATCCGTCTGGAGAAAGGGTTGAATTTTATCGAGTTCAACTACATGCTCCTTCAGGGCTATGATTTTCTGCATCTGTTCCAGCATTACGGCTGTGCCTTGCAGATGGGCGGCAACGACCAGTGGGGCAACATGCTGGCCGGCACGGAACTGATCCGTAAAGTCGAAGCCAAAGACGCTCAGGCCGTCACCTTTCCGCTGATTACCACATCGCTGGGCCAGAAAATGGGCAAAACCGAGAAGGGCACAGTCTGGCTGGATGGAGCACTGACCACACCTTACGAGTATTACCAGTACTGGGTCAACTGCGACGACGCCGATGTGGAAAGGTTTCTGAAGCTCTTTACCTATCTGCCTCTTGAAGAAATTGCCGTGGTGAAGGCACTGGCCGATGCCCGACTGAACATGGCCAAGGCCGTCCTGGCGTATGAAGCCACGAAAGTCACGCACGGAGCGGATGCCGCGAAAGCCGCGTGGCGCGCTTCGATGGAGGCTTTTCATGCCCGTCCGGTTGATGCTGATTTGTTTGTGTCCAGCGATATTCCGCGTCAAGCGATGCAGGCGGACACATCCGCCATTCCCCGCTACGCCGTTTCCCGCAAAGACATGAATGCGGGATTATTGATCTCATCTTTGTGCGCGAAATCCGGGCTTACCCAGTCCATGTCGGAAGCCAAACGCCTGATTGAGCAGGGCGGCATCTATATCAATGAGCGTCAGGTGAAAACGATTGATGAAAAACTGTCGATCGATGATTTTGCCGAAGGCAGCGAACTGCGCATCCGCAAGGGCAAGAAAAAGTATCTGATGGTCCAAGTAAAAGAAAAGTAAAGTTTTTACGTTTTACGTTGTCTGTAACGGAAGATTGCGCGAAGCGCCTCAATTGTACTGAAAACTTAACACGTAAAACTTTGTTATGAAGCAAGGAAGGGCAGCGGTTTTTCCAGCCGGTAAACCAGCGATTGGCACGCAGCCAGAAGTTTTCCCGAATCGTCTGTGGCGCGGATATCGTAAGCGGCGGTTCTTTTGGTTTTATTGATTTCCCGCGCTTCGGCGGTCAGTAGCGCGCCTTTGGCCGGTGAGGCCAGATAATTGATGCTCATATTGAGAGCGACAGCCATGGTGCCGTGCGAGTTGGAAGCGACTTCGAAGGCCGCGTCGATGAGCGAAAAAATCGCGCCGCCGTGCGCCATGCCGAACATGTTTTCCATGTCCTCCGTAAAACGCATTTCAACTTTGGCGTAGCCTTCCTGCACATCAACCAGTTTTAATTTAAATTTTCTGCCAAAGGGTTCATTTTCTATCTGCTGCAATATGGCGTTGCGAACTTTTTCGTCCATGGATGACCTCCTTGAAACAATGTGGGATGCTTATTTCATTACCAGAATATTCAAAAAAACTGTCATTGCACACGGTTATTTCAGGAGTAAAAAGTAAAGCTCACCTTTTTCCTTGAGGGAGCCTGCCGTGGCCTGCGCCTGAGGGCCGAATCCGCAAAACAAATCAACGCGTCCGGGGCCTTTAATCGCCGACCCTTTGTCCTGATTTAAAACAAAGCGGGAAAAATCGATACGCGAGATGACCTGATAATCATCATCCAGCACCGGCTTGCGCAAACGGATAAATGCCAGCGCGCCCTGCGGGAAATAGGCCGGGTCGGTGGCAATTGTCCGGTCCGGCGTCACCGGCTCGCCTAAGGAGCCCACCGGTTCTCTATCCACAAAGCGGAAAAAGATGTACCGCTCATTGTGGCTTAAAACCTCAAAGATTTCTTTTTCACTTTTGCTTTTGAGCCAGGTTTTGAAGCCGCGGTAAGTGGTTTCGCTTTTGACAATTTTATTCTGGCCCAGCATATTCAAGGTTACGGAGCGAAACGGCCGGCCGTTGTTTTGCGCGTAACTGACCGTCAGGATTCTTCCGTCTTCCAGGTGGATTTTTCCCGATCCCTGGGTATGGAGGGAATTCAGTTCGACGGGATCGGATACCCAGAGAAGTTCCAGCTCCTTGCCCTGCAATACGCCGTCAATATCGATTTCCCGACGCGTGTAATAAGGAACGGTTTGGCCGTTGACCATCCTGCCGATTTTCGTTTCGTTTCTGGATACTTTTTCCGTCACGAGGTCCTGAGGCGGCTTATAGAGAGGATATTGATATTTGTCCGTTCGGGTCAGGGACCCTTCCAGGAGCGGTTCATAATAACCGGTGAACAGGACGCTGCCATTCTCTCCTTCCGCCCGGATCAGCAGAAATTCATCGTCAATCTTTTTTTTCTTCTGTTCAACGCTTGCGTCGGATTGAAGAATTTCGCGAAAAGCGGTCAGCGTTGCTTTCATCTGTGTCGGACTGATGACCCGGTCGGCCAGCCGGAATGTCTGATTGCGGCCTGCGCCGTCGTAATAGTGCAGGCTGCGGTCAATGGCCAGCAGGAGCGACGCTGTGTCCAGATCATCAATCGAGTCCTGTGGCGCCATCATGAGTTCCGCAGACGCCTTTTCGGGCGGCGGCGTTTCGGGTCTGATCGCCTCTTTCTGCGCGCAACCGGTCATAAAGACAACCATCGTCAATATCAGGATGGAAAGGATTTTCGGAGAGTTCATAGTTCGATAATCATCGCAATTTCGTCGCAGTAATCGGGATATTTGGCGCAGCGGAAGCAATCCGCCCAGATTTTTTCCGGCAGCGTGGAACGATCGACTTCCCTGAAGCCGAGTTTAACGAAGAATTCTTTTTTATAGGTCAGGGAAAATATTCGAAACAAATCCAGTGTGATGGCTTCGGAAATACAGAATTCAACCATTTTCCGGCCGATGCCTTTCTTGCGGCAGGTTTCGTCCACGTAAAGCGAACGGATTTCGGCCAGGTTTTCCCAGATAATGTTCATGGCGCAGATACCGACGATCCGCTGTTCATCCTCGTCATAATAAACAATAAAATCCCGCACGGAATTATACATATCCATCAGGGAACGGGACAGCATTTCCCCTTTTCCCGCAGACAGATTGATCATGCGGTGAATGGTTTTGACGTCACTGATCCGTGCTTTTCTTAGCATGCCTGCCCCTTCCTGTGTCAGCCGCAAAACGCGCCGCCCCGGCGGCGGCAAGCATTGTGCGGGCGTGGTTTCTCGCGGTTTCGGTCACCTCCACGCCGCCCAGCATCCGGCTGATCTCTTCAATTTTCTGGTCGTCATCGATCTTTTCCACGGCAGTGGCGGTTCGGCCGTCGGCTACCTGTTTGGTGACGCGCAGATGCCGACCGCCGAAACTGGCAATCTGCGGCAAATGCGTGATGCAGATGACCTGATGATGAGCCGATACTTCTTTTAATTTGCGTCCGACGATTTCCGCCGTGGCGCCGCCGATGCCGCTATCGACTTCATCAAACACCACCGTGGCCACCGATCCAGTTTGCGACAAAACATTTTTCAGCGCCAGCACGATGCGCGACAACTCGCCACCGGAAGCGATTTTATTAAGCGATTTCGGATCTTCTCCGGCATTGGCCGCTAGATAGAATTCCATGTCGTCGCCGCCTTTGGGGCCGTAAGCGTCGCCTGTCTCCGGACAACGCCTCAGAAACTGCACGAAGAAGGAGGCGTGCGGCATATTCAAATCATGGATTTCCGCATCGACCGCTTTTTTCAATAAAACGGCTGCCTGGGATCTTTGCGCGGAGAGCGCCAGCGCTTTTTCCCGCAGTTCCCTGGCGGCAGCGTCTTTTTCTTTTGTGAGTTTTTCCAGTTCTTCATCAATGCCGGAGATACGCTGCAGCTCTTCCTCCATCTCCTGCTTGCGGTTAAGCAATGCATCCAGTGTTCCGCCGTGCTTCCGTTTGAGCCGGTTGATCATGTCGAGGCGTTCGTCAATCGCCGCGAGCCGTTCAGGATCGAAAATCAGTTTCTTCGTGTAATCGCGCAGCGCCAGCGCCGCTTCCTGCAAAACGGCATAACTGCCTTCCAGTTCAGGCAGCGACACATGCAGGCCCGAATCAAGCTTCTGGATTTCCCGGATGGAAGACAGGACTTCTTTAAGCTGCTCGCTGATACAGCCGTTTTCGGCGTACAGGAGTGCGTGGGCCCGGTTGGCCCAGTCCGCAAGCTTCTGAACGTTGAGCAGCACCTTCTTTTCATCGGCCAGCAGAACATCCTCGTCCGCGCGGGGATTGAGGCCTTTTATTTCCTGAAGCTGAAACCGGATCAGATCGATTCTATCCGTGCGATGGCGGCGCAACTCTTCCAGTTTTTTCATCCGGTCGCCGATCTGTTGATAGCGGGAATAAACGTTTTCATAGCGTGTACGCGCATCCAAGCAGCCGCCGAATTCATCGAGAATGTCGATGTGGTTTTCGGCGCAGAGAATAACCTGATGTTCATGTTGCCCGCAAATGTTGATCAGGGATTCGCTGATCGCGGCAAGATTGGCAAGCGTCGCCATCTGGCCGTTGATTTGCGCCCTGTTCTTGCCGGTGCGCGAGATCACCCGGCGAATCACAAGCTCTCCGTCCGCGGAAAATCCCATTGCGGCCAGTTTTTCCCGGAGTGTCCGGTCGTTTTCAATGTGAAAGAGCGCTTCCACGGTGGCGGTATCCGTTTGCGTGCGAATCATTTCCGCCGCGGCCCGATCTCCCAGAAGGAGGCTGACCGCTCCGATCAGGATGGACTTGCCGGCGCCGGTTTCTCCCGAAATAATGTTCAGGCCCTCATCAAACGCAATATGCAGTTCGTCAATGATGGCAAAGTTGGTAATGCTCAGTTCATGAAGCATTTTTTCTTTTCCCGGCTCCTGTCGGCAGACTGCCCCAGCCCAGTTTGGAACGCAATATTTCTCCGTAACTTCGGTGCGGTGAAAGAACCAGCCTTGTGTAGAGCTTTGATTTTCGTATCGTCATGACATCTCCGGAACTGATCCGGTAGGATTCCTGACCGTCCAGCGTCACCGTCGCGCCGCTCTCTTTCGACCACAGCGTAATTTGCAGGTTGGAATTTTCCGGAAAAATAATCGGCCGGTTGGTCAGCGTGTGCGGGCAGATCGGGTTGATGATGATCAATTCTTTGCCGGGAAAAACAATCGGACCGCCGGCTGAAAGGGAATAGGCCGTCGAGCCCGTCGGTGTGGAAATGATAAGACCGTCAGACTTGTAGGTGGTCAGATACCGGTTGTTGATGGACGTTTCCAGCTCCACGATGCGGGAGAGATTTCCGCGGTTGATGACCACGTCATTTAAAACAATGCCCGAGCCGATGATTTTTTTTCCCCGGTGGATTTTGACATCCAGCATCATTCTTTTTTCCGTTAGAAAATCGCCTTTCAGAATCAGTTCGAGGGCCGCGTAAGTTTCGTTCAGATTGACTTCCGTCAGATAGCCGAAGGTTCCCATATTGATGCCGACAATGGGCACAGGGTGCTGAGCGACATAGCGGGCAGTGCGGAGTATTGTGCCGTCTCCGCCGAGCACGGCGATCAGGTCCACCCTGGACGCCAGATCTTCAATTTTAAATCCGCCGCTGCCGCCAACGGCGGCGGCGATGTTGGATTCCAGGGATACTTTGATTTTCCTGTTTTCCAGCCATTTTACAAGCGCGCCGGCAAAACCTGCGATATTCTCTTTTTCAACGTTGGCGATGATGCCAACCTTCTTAATTTTCGTCATGATGAGCTCCCCAAAAAGAGGAAATTTCGTAACATAAAAAAAAGATGCTGTCTATGGATTATTTTTTAGGGGATGAAAGGAAACTCTTTGATTTATAAAGACATTCTCAGAGTATAATTCCTTGACAGGATTACTGCCGATAAGGTACGGTGCGCGCCTGTGAGGTGAAGAATATGGGTTTAATCAAGGGCAATTTCTCGTTCATGCAGTTTTCAGTGGAAGGCCAACTTCCGCAGGCCTTTACAACGTTTATCAACAATCGGATCAAGGGCAATTCTTTTCGGGAAGCGCGCAATTCCACGGAAGAAAAACGAATGGGCTGGGTGTCGGCAACGGATATTCTGGATGCCGACTTTGAAAAAGCCAATTATGCGCTGGGCGATTATCTGATTTTTTCCCTGCGGATTGACCGCAAACAGATTTCCCCGAAGCTGATGAAAATCCGTTTAATGGAGGAGCAAAGACGGTTTCTGACCGAGCACGGGCAAACCCGCATCGGCAAATCCATGAATGAGGGCATCAAGGAAAAGGTCAAACTGGAGCTGATGAGCAAAAGCGATCCGGTGCCTTCGTTTTATGATGTCTTGTGGGCCGTGGGACAAAACAAAGTTTATTTTTCATCCCTGTCCGACAAGATCGCGGATGATTTCGTTGATTTGTTTAAAAAAACATTCTCTCTCGGCTTGAAGCGAATCCTTCCCCACGAACATCCGCTGGCCTTAAAAAACAAAACGAAAGGGGAGGTTGCCACCGAGGATATTTCATTGATCGGACGCGAGTTTCTCACCTGGCTGTGGTATAAATCCGAAGAAAGAAACGGCCAGATTGCCATGTCTAAAAGTGAAGAGGTGGAATTGCACCTGCTCAAACGGATTGCGCTGGAAGCGGGAGAAGGAGAATACTCTCAGGGTGTTGTCTGCTCGGGGCTGCATGCCGAACTCAAAGAGGGCAAGGAAGCCATTCGCCAGGGCAAAAAAGTGAAAGAGGCGGGAATCAAACTTCACTGCGATCAAAACGAATGGGAATTTAATTTTAAAGCCGACACCTTTTACTTTCAATCGCTGAAGATGCCCGTGGTGGACTGGCAGGAAACGCCGGAAGACCCTTCGGCCAGCCTGCTGGAACGTATTTATCTAATTGAAAATGCGGTTAAGACGATCGACAAAATCTATGAATTATTTCTGGCGGTGCGTTTTTCCGCAAAGTGGCCGGAAAACGAAAAACCGCTGCTCAATAAGTGGCTGAAAAAGGAATAAGAATTCAACGTTCAAGGTTGTGGATGTAAATAACTGGGTAAATCCATGTGAAATGCCTGTTGTCCGGAAAATTATCTTGACAAACAGGATAGAATCGTTGAAAATAAAACCCACACAAATTTTTCGAGAAGTTCAAATAGTTTCCTTATCGTGACAAAGTGCCATTCCGATGGTGTAAGTGGGTAAAAACCAAACCGTAAAATAATTGGCGAGAGGGGGGAATATCGCAATGGATCAGACACACATAGCTACGCAAATGATGGAATTCAACAAAAAGGCTTTTGACAACAGCTTCAGTGCGATGTCGGCACTGCAGGATCAAACCGAAAAACTGATATTAAGTTTTTTGGATAAAGCTCCCTGGTTTCCGGAAGAAGGAAAAAAAGTTATGAACGACTGGATCGCAGGCTATAAGAAAGGTCGTGAAGATTTCAAAACCGCCGCCGATGACGGGTATCAGAAAGTTTCCGAATACTTTGCGCAGGCGGACAAACAGCAGACCACCAAAACAGGGAAGAAATAAAAAAACTATAACGCTTGAATCACGGAGGTGGTAATGGACCCGAAGCAAATCGCCAAGCAGATGATCGTTTTCAATAAAACAGCGTTTGACAATAATTTTCGGGCTATGCAGGCGCTGCAGGAACAAACTGAAAGACTGGTCGGTAAATTTTGGGAAAAATCACCGATGTTTCCCGAAGAAGGGAAAAAGGTGATCTCCGACTGGATGATGGCCTATAAAAAAGGGTGTGAAGATTTTAAGAGCGTCGTGGATGATAATTTTCAGAAAGTTGAAGATTTTTTTAAAGAAACAAAATAGTTTTATTCCCTTTATCCGGAAAGACGCATGACCTTGTTATCAGGCAACCGCAGCGCGGATTTGCACCTAACGCTTCAGATACGTCTGGAGCGTTTTTTTCAACAGCCGTCTTTGTTCTTCAAAATTATTTCCAATCGTTGATCCACCCGGCTTCGTTTTTACCTTCCTTTGAAATAACCGGATGCAGAAGTAATCATGCATAGCGTTTCCTGGCAAGAAACGTTTGATATTTGACCTTGATTATCGGCGGCCGATTGTTTAAAGAATCTGTCAAATAATGGCGGACCGCCGCGTCAACCGATCCGCCGACGAATATGGAGGAACTTATGCCCCATTCCAGCATTATTGATAGTATGACCCGTCCGGATTTTTATCCGCACCGGCCCCAAACCGTTGAACTGGTACAAACACATATTTCCTGCGTTTTCATTGCCGGTGATGATGTCTATAAAGTCAAAAAACCGGTCAACTTCGGTTTTCTGGATTTTACAACGCTCGAAAAAAGAAAATTTTACTGCGAGGAAGAAGTGCGTTTAAACAAGCGCCTTGCCCCCAGTATTTATCTGGATGTTGTGCCCATTGCGCAGGATGAACAGGGACGCCTGACGCTTTCCGGAACGAAGAAAATCGTTGACTATGCTGTCCATATGAAGAAGTTGCCCCTGGACGCCATGCTCAAAATCCTTCTTGCACGGGGTCAGGCTGACGCAAACATCATGGATGCCGTGGCCGGAAGAATTGCCCGGTTTCATCAGGAGGCCGAAACCGGCGGCGTCATTGACGAGATGGGGTCTGTCAAGACTATCCGCCACAATCACGAAGAAAATTTTACGCAGACCGAGCAGTATATTGATGTCACGATTCCCGCTTATCAGTACCGGTTCATCAAAGACTATGTGGAAAGATTTCTTGCCGTAAACAAAGCGCTTCTGGAAACAAGGGTCGCAGATCATAAAATTCGCGACTGCCACGGCGATTTGCATCTCGAGCATATCTGCATTGCCGATGAGATAATGGTCTTTGACTGTATTGAGTTCAATAAACGTTTCCGTATGAGTGATGTGGCAGCCGAAGTGGCTTTTCTGACCATGGATCTCGATTATAATGGTTATCCCGCGCAGGCCCGGGACTTTGTGAACTCTTATCTGAAATATTCCGGCGATGCGGATATGCATGCGCTTCTCAATTTCTATCGCTGCTACTATGCCTATGTTCGCGGTAAGGTTATCAGTTTCCGCCTGGATCAGAAAGAAATACCGGAGGCCGGCCGCGCTGAAATCAAGAAGACCGCCCTGAAATACTTTGACCTGGCCTATACCTATGCGGCGTGTCTGGAAAAACCGGTTTTGATGCTTACCGCGGGACTCATCGGCTCCGGCAAAAGTTACCAGGCGCGTCATCTGGCCCAGCGGCTGGGTGCTGAAGTGATCCGTACGGATGTCCTGCGCAAAGAGCTGCTCCGTATCGCGCCCGCTGAGAAACATCATGAATCGTTCGGGCAGGGCATTTACGCTGGTGATATCACCAGAAAGACTTATGAAAAAGCCGTTGAACTGGCTGCGGAAAAAATCAATCAGGGCAAGCCGGTCATTCTTGACGCTTCTTTCAAAAGCAGATCCGACCGGGCATTGGCCGTTGACCTGGCCGGAAGTCTTGGTGTGCCGCTTTATGTTATTGAGTGTGTCTGTCCCAATAATATCGTGAAGGCTCGCCTGGAAAAACGAATGCTGGAGAGCGATAATCCGTCCGACGGCCGCTGGGAAATTTTGCAGGAGCAGAAAAAACAGTACGAAGAAATCAATGAAATTCCCGATGGCAGCTACTTTAAAGTCGATACATCGCTACAGCCGGAAATTTTTCGCCGGAATATGATTCGCACGGTTAAAATGGCTGAATTACAGGATACAGAATAAACGGTTTATGGCTTGGCGGCTTGTTTGCCTTTTACTTTTTCTTCTTCGGCGAGCCGGGCCTTTGTTTCCGCAACGTAGGATTCCACTTTCAGATCCAGGCCCACGCCGGCGTAATCGCGTGTAATGCCTTCAAAACGTTTTAGAGCGGCCTCATATTTTTTCTGCTTGAAATAAAAATTGCCTACGTAAAACTCATGTTCGGCAAGCTTTGTCTTGCAGTCCCGGATCATTTTTTCGGCCAGGATGGAAAATTTGCTTTGCGGAAAACGGGCAACCAGTTTTTCGAATTCCCTTTTGGCCATCATGGTTTCCGTCTGGTCCCGGTCAATGGCTCCGATTTCCAGGTAGTGGCACATCCCCATTTGATAAATCACATACGGCACATTTTCATTGGTCGGATAAAATGATGTAAAATCGCGGTAGGCCACTTCCGCTCCCGCATAGTCCTTATCGCTGAAAAAAGAATCCGCGATGCCCAGTTCGGCCAGGACAGCCAGTTCATGCAGAGGATGTTCTTCTTTGAGGCGGGTGTAGAATTCCCGCGCTTTTTTGTATTTGCCTTTCTGATATTCAACCGTGCCCCTGGCGTAAAGGGCTTCCGGCGTATTTCTGACCGGTGCGCTTTTCCCGAAAAATTCCATGATGGAATCTTTGGTAAAGGAGCAGCCGCTGCAAATTAACACAAAGGCTAAAATAATACTGATTTTTTTTAGTTTCACGAGCATTCCCTGTTAACGTTAATAAAAGATAACGATGTTTGCGTTACATCCATCCTTACATATTTTTCTTAATAAATTCTTCGAGTTTTTCTTTCGGCACAAGACCTGTCAGCGTGGCTGATACTTTTCCGGATTTAAAGAGGAGCAGGGTGGGAATGCTGCGAACCCCGTAAGTGACCGCAGACTTCTGATTTTCATCCACATTCAATTTCATGATCTTGATCTTGCCGGAATATTCGGCGGCAACCTCTTCTACAATCGGGCCGATGGCTTTGCACGGGCCGCACCAGGGCGCCCAGAAATCAATGAGTACCGGTTTGTCGCTTTTCAGAACCTCTCCCTCAAAATTGTCGTCGGTGGCCACCCCTAAAAATTGGCTGCTCATGAAACACGCCCTCCTCTTTTATTTGGCGACTATATGTCACAGGGGGGTAAAAAAAGTCAAATGCTATTTAACCGCATGGATAAGCCGTTAATTTTTTTGACGGTATTGCATTTATCTGCTATGAATCGGCGCATATCAGGAGGTTCATATGGAACGGGTAGGGGTATTAGCAGGCGCCATTATGATGGAAAGAAGCAGCCTGATTCAAAAAGGCAGCCAAGAGCGGATCAGAAATCAATACGGCGAAGTGACGGCGGTGATAACCGGTCAGATGGTTTTCATTATCCGGCATGGCCATGACCCCGCCGAATATATTCTGCCGCACCAGATTAACCATCACGCTAATCTCCAGGCGCTGAAGGATCTCGGCGTCACCGATGTGGTCGGCATCAACTCGACCGGATCATTGCGAAAAGACCTGCGTCCGGGCATGATCGTCGTTCCCGATGATTTTATCACCTTCACGGCAACACCCACTATTCACCAGAATAAAGCCGTCCATATCACGCCGTCCCTCAATGAATCCGTTCGCCAGAGGCTGATTGCCGCGGCGAAAGACTGTAAACTGGATGTTGTGGAAACAGGAACCTACTGGCAGGTTACGGGCCCCCGTCTGGAAACCAGGACGGAGATCAGAATGATGGCCCATTTTGCCGACGTTGTCGGCATGACCATGGCAAACGAAGCCGTTATTGCGCTGGAAATGGATTTGCCTTACGCCTCAGCCTGTTCCATTGACAACTTCGGCAACGGGCTCATACAAAAGCCGCTGAGCATGGAAGAAATTATCGCCGGCACCCGCAAAAACGCAGACATGATGATGAGGCTTTTGGAGCGTTATGTTGAGGGGGCGCGGCAGCGATGACTAAAATTATTTCCATTCACTCTTTTCGCGGAGGCACCGGTAAGTCCAATACGGCGGCCAACCTTGCCGCTTTACTGGCGACGGGCTGCCGGAAGGTGGGCGTCGTGGATACGGATATCCAATCTCCCGGCATCCATGTCCTTTTTGGCATTGACCAGCGTGCGATAAAACACACCCTGAACGATTTCCTCTGGGGAAAATGTGAAATTCACCATGCGTCTTACGATATGTCGCAGGCACAGGGAATTGTACCGCCCGGCAAATTATTCTTAATTCCGTCCAGTGTGAAAACAGGAGATATTGCC
>CAYOPU010000019.1:0-22237 GCA_964405915.1 uncultured Smithella sp.
AATTCGGCAGATAGGATTTGACGGCAATTCCGAGAATTTTGCCCCGGTAAAAAACCACCGCGCAGTTAAACAGGCGGCAATCCACTTGCAGCGGCGCCCCGACCACCAGAATCAAATTCAATTTGGCGGATGCTTCTTTCATCGTGATCAGGGCCTTTTCCACGCTTCTGAGCAATGCATCCTGGTGAAATAAATCTTCGTTGGAATAGGCGGATAGCCCCAGTTCCGGGAAGATTGCCAGCACCGCTTTCTGCTTTGCCGCTTTTTTTGCCAGTTCAATTGTTTTTTGAGTATTAAACGATACATCGGCAACCCTGATTTCCGGAATGCAAACGGCGGCGCGGATAAATCCGTGGGAGTAAAGATTGAAAAATGTTGGGGCGGTCATGGGGCTATCCTTTCTCGACATAGGCGTAGGCGCTGTGATTGTGGATGCTTTCAAAATTTTCCGCTTCAATGCTGTACCAGATAAAATTATCATCGGCATTAAGCTTCACGGCCACGCTGCGAACGACATCTTCCACGAATTTCGGGTTTTCGTAAGCCTTTTCCGTGACAAATTTTTCATCCACGCGCTTCAGAAGAGAATATACCTCGCCGCTGGCGGAATCTTCCACGATTCTTATCAGATCTTCAATCCAGAAAAATTTCTTGAAGCGCACTTTAACAGTGACGATGCTGCGCTGGTTGTGCGCACCGAAGGCGCTGATCTCCTTGGAGCAGGGGCACAGCGTGGTGACCGGGACGACCACTCCCACGAAAAAGTCTGTCTGTTCGCCGTTTTTCTCGCCCGCAAAGAGACAGCGGTACTCCATGGGGCTTTTGGCTTTGGACACGGGGGCGGTTTTTTCCACGAAATAGGGGAAATCGATTTCCATGTGCGCGGAAGGAGCATGCAGTTTCTGCCGTATTTTTTCCAGAATCGTCTGAAAGGTCTTGATGCTGATTTGTTGGCCCCTAAAATCATTGAGCACTTCCACGAACCGGCTCATGTGTGTGCCCTTGAAATGATGCGGGAGGTTGACATACATGTTAATCGTGGCGTTTACCGGCTGCGTGCCGCGCGCGCGATCCAGCACAATGATCGGATACTTGATGTTTTTCACACCGACCTTTTTAATGTCAATATTGCGAAAATCTTTCTGGTTTTGAATGTCAATCATAAAAATAATAGGCGATGGGCAATAGGCAATTGGCTATGGGTATGCCGTTCGCTGCTATACTTTTCCTATCGCCTCTGGCCTTGAGCCCCTTGCCTTTCTTTTCACTATCCACTATAAGTCACTGCCGCGCTTTCCGATTCCCACACTTTCACGCGCAAAATTTTTACCCCGGCTTCTTTTACATGGACATGCATCTCCTGATGAATATAGTACGCGATGTTTTCTGATGACGGATTGGTACCCGCGAAAAAGGGCAGATCATTCAAATGTTGATGATCCATCCGGTCAAGAATATTTTTGAGCCATTTTTTAACCAGACGGAAATCGATCAGAATGCCTTCCGAATTTAACTTCGGAGCGCCGACGGTAACTTCCACCTTGAAATTATGGCCGTGTAATTCCTCGCACTTACCGCCGATTTCGGCCAGTAGATGCGCTGCGGAAAATGATTTAATAATGGTCACTTCAAACATGGCTGCCAATCCTTCTTTGGTCATTTCGCTCGGAGTGAAACAATATCAAGAACTTGGATTATTGCTTGCCCCTCGCTGGTTTTTCCTACCATAATTTTCATATATGAGGAAAACATTTTAAATGAATTTGGTTAATTTAGCTCTTTGCTGGTGAAAATGACCTGTTTTTTTTGCCTGTTTGTTGTTTTTGAATGATCAGAGTCGCTGATATTTTTATAAGTCATTGATATTAAATGTTATAATAAAATAATTTCAAGTGGCATAACCATTGCTTTCAAAAAAGGCAAAAGATGTAAAGATTTTTACAGAAAATATTCAGGAGGTGTATGAGAAAAAATTAATGATTGAAAAAAACAGTATTATTATGTAAGGAACATGTAAATAAAAACAACCAAATTGAAAAGTCATTAAAAAAGGAGGGTAATTATGTTAAAAGTATTCAGTAAAAGATCAGGACAGAAAGGTTTTACGTTGATTGAGTTGATGATCGTTGTCGCGATCATCGGTATTCTGGCAGCCATCGCCATCCCGCAGTTTGCAGCATACAGAACCAGAGGCTACAATACAAAGGCCAAAGCTGAAGTAAAAAGCGCTTATACCGCTTGCCAGGCTTATTTTGCGGATAATCCAGCGGCAACTAGCTGTGGCATGGCTTCAATGCTTACGGGTGGATTTAATAATTCTACGGACGTCAATGTAACCATTGACACGCCAACTCCGCCTTCAGCATGGAGCGCATCAGCATCTCATAGCGGCGGCAATTTTACCTACACTGTGTTGCCAGGCGGTCAGATTACTCCATAATAATGGAAAATTGATTAACGGTGTTCATTAAGAAAAGAGGCTGAGGGTTTCCGAAGCCTCTTTTTTTATATATTTTAATGGATAGACGGGAATTTATTTTTATCGTAATTTCCCTACATTATACAAACCAGAAGACGATATGAAGAAAATAAATTTGCGATATCAAAAGCTCCTGCTTTCTCTTTTATTAACAGGCCTATTGTTTATGGTTTACGGGCAGGCGATCCATTTTGATTTTGCTAATGTTGATGATCAATTGTATGTTACACACGATTATCATATCCGGAATGGCATAAATATCAGCGGGATTGTCTGGGCTTTTACATCCAGCCATGCCGCAAACTGGCATCCGCTGACGTCTTTGTCGCTGATGATCGATCATGATGTTTATGGTCTGAATGCCGGAGGTTATCATGTCACGAATCTTTTCTTTCACATGATCAATGCGTTATTATTGTTTTTTCTCTTCAATAAAATGACAGGCGCCGTTTACCGGAGCTTTTTTGTCGCCGCTCTGTTTGCTTTGCATCCCATGCATGTGGAGTCGGTTGCCTGGGTATCGGAGCGGAAAGATGTTTTGAGCGCTTTCTTCTGGTTGTTAACCATGTGGGCATATGTTTGGTATGTTAAACATCCCGAAATTAAAAGATATATCCCGGTTTTTGTCTTTTTTGCTCTTGGATTGATGTCTAAGCCGATGGTGGTGACATTGCCGTTTGTTCTGCTGTTGCTGGATTACTGGCCGCTGAACCGTCCTGCGTCCATAAAAAATCTGGTGATTGAAAAAATCCCATTATTTATTTTAGCCTTCACCTCTTCCGTCGTTACCTACATTGTTCAAAAACAAGCCGGGGCAATGGGCACAATTGAAAGTTTTCCCCTGGATGTCCGCATTTATAACGCTGTCATTTCCTATATCCGATACATTGAAAAAGCACTGTTGCCCTTAAATCTGTCTGTATATTATCCCCATCCGGGGATGTGGCCCATCTGGCAGGTAGTCCTTGCGGGATGTCTGATCGTCCTGCTGAGCATTTTGATCCTGCGAAAGTCGAACCGCTATGCGTATCTTTCTGTGGGCTGGTTATGGTATCTGGGGACACTGGTACCCGTCATTGGCATTGTTCAGGTTGGCAATCAGGCCATGGCGGATCGATATTCTTATATACCGCTCATCGGCCTTTTTATTATGATGGCCTGGGGTGTTTCCGATCTGATGAAGAACTGGATATATAAAAAAGCCGTCCTTGGTTTCAGCGCGGCTCTGGTTGTTCTTATGTTTTCATTCCTGAGCTGGCAGCGGTGCCAGTTATGGGGAGATCAGGTTGCTCTCTGGACGGATGCTTTAAAAAATTATGAAATTCCCTTTGCCTATAATATCAGGGCCTTAAGTTATGTGGAAAAAGGAGATTACGCGCGCGCGCTTAAAGATTATAATGCCGCACTGGCCATAAAACCCGATGCGGTAATCTATAGCAACCGGGCTGGCGCTTATGGCGCGATACGCCAATATGAACAAGCGTTCGACGATCTTAATCGTGCTCTCAAAATTAAGCCGACTTTTGCCGACGCTTATTATAACCGGGGTCTGCTTTACAATGAACTTGGCAAATATGGTCTGGCGGTTCTGGATTTTACATCTGCCATCAAACTTGATCCCGCCATGGAGGATGCTTTCCTCAGTCGGGGTATTGCCTTTGGTTCTCAGGGGCAATACGATAAAGCACTGACTGATTTCAATCAGGCGCTGAAAATCCGTCGTAATTTTGTGCAAGCCTATTATAATCGAGGCATGGTTTATGACATTTATCAACGATATGATCTTGCTGTTGACGATTTCACGGAAGCCCTGCGGATAAAACCGGATTATGCGGAAGCCCACAACTATATTGGAATGATTTTGGCAAAAACGATAAGGTATGAGGAAGCAATGATCCATTTCAAAAAGGCATTGCAGATTAAGCCTGATTATATGGATGCAGCGAAGAATTTACATGCGGTTTTGGTGAAGGTGAAAAAAAGAGCAAGCGATCATTAAATTAATTTGACGATATCGGGAAAAGCTTAGTATTGATAAACACAATGAATAAAAAAAATATCATTCTCATTGTCTTGTTTTTAATAATTGCTTCCTGTGCTGCCTTTGGCCGGATAACAGGCAATGACTTTATTAATTTTGATGATGACTATTACATTACGGAAAACAGTCATATCCAATCCGGCATTAACGCCGGCAGTATTAAATGGGCGTTTGTATCCATAGCCGTGAGCAACTGGCATCCTCTAACGTGGATTTCACACATGCTGGATTGGAGACTGTTTGGGGCAAACGCATCCGGCCATCACTTCGTAAATCTGCTTCTACACATCGGCGCCGTTATCTTTCTGTTTCTATTTTTGAATAAAACAACAACTAACATCTGGCCCGCGGCCTTTGCCGCTGCATTTTTCGCCCTGCATCCACTGCGGGTAGAATCGGTAGCCTGGGTTTCCGAACGAAAAGATGTTTTAAGTATGTTTTTCGGAATGGCCTGTCTTTATATTTACGCCTTCTACGCTGGACACTCCAAATTATCCAGATATCTTCTGTGTCTGATATTATTTGCATTAGCATTGATGTCCAAGCCGATGCTGGTTTCGCTACCCTTTGTTCTGATGCTTCTTGATTACTGGCCGCTTGGACGCTGGCAAAAAGCCTTATCTGTTTCGATGGAAAGCCGCTATCAACTTGCGTTCAGGCTCCTGTGGGAAAAGGTGCCTTTTCTTTTATTAACGATTACTTCTATTGTTCTTACGCTCTGGGCACAAGCTAAAGGAAATTCCATTATTTCCATTGAACGCCTGAATTTTTCCGAACGTTTAAGTAACGCCATTGTTTCTTATATGGCTTATTTGGGGAAAATATTCTGGCCGGCCGATCTGGTCGTATTTTATCCATATGAGGTTGCATTGCCCCTTTGGAAAGTTTTAATTTCCGCCTTCACCCTCATGGCAACTACCATTGTTGCCCTTTCTTACATCAGAAAACTACCTTTTTTATTCGTGGGCT
This sequence comes from uncultured Smithella sp., assembly GCA_964405915.1. GTDB lineage: Bacteria > Desulfobacterota > Syntrophia > Syntrophales > Smithellaceae > UBA8904. Next base: position 5,490 of record CAYOPU010000019.1, read on the forward strand.
GGTTCTGGTATTTAGGAACCCTTATTCCCGTAATCGGGTTGGTGCAGGTCGGCAAGCAGTCGATGGCTGACCGCTATACGTACCTTCCCTCAATAGGCATCGCCGTAATTCTGGCATGGTTAACACCCTATTTATTCCGGAAAGCAGAGATTCATGAAAAATTATTATTCTCAACGGCAATAACAGTTCTTTGCCTGCTTGGGTTTTTGACGTGGATGCAATGCGGTTACTGGAAAAACAGCGCCACTCTTTTCAGCCACGCGATACGTATGACAAAAGATAATTATCTGGCGCATAACAATCTGGGAGTTGCACAGTCTGCTAAAGGGATGATCGAAGAGGCTATTGGTAATTTTGATGAAGCAATCCGTATTAGACCGGATTATACTGACGCCTATTACAACAGGGGAATTGATTACCATATACTCGGCCGGTATCGACGAGCTGTGGAGGATTATAATAAGGCCATCCTGATCAAACCGGATTATACGGCAGCCTACTACAATCGGGGAATTGCCTACAATAATCTTGGCTATTATCAGCGGGCGATCGAGGACTATGAAAAAGCAATTCGCATCAAACCGGATTATGCCGAAGCTTATAATAACTGTGGGGCTGTTTATTTATTGCAGGGCAACAAAAATCTTGGCTGCCGTTATGCGCAAAAGGCGTGTGCACTGGGAGTATGCAAAGTGCTGGAAAAGGCAAAAAGCGACGGAAACTGCCGTTGATTCAGTAAAAGGGATTCTAAAATTGATTGTTTTAGAATTGTAAATTCTTGAAAAATAAAGACTAAGGAGAACCAATTGAAAGAGGAATTAAATCAACCACGGCCTGTAACCATAATAGTTTCGTGTACATTTATTGCGGCGCTGCTTTTGATCGCCCTGCGCGTCATCTCTTACGGATACATTCCCCCTGATGATGCCATGCGCCACGCGGCCAAGGCCGTTTCAGGAAAAGACTGGGGTGAGATACTGGTTCTTCGGCCGGAGATAACCATGGACAGCCACGTCGGGTGGCATAAACTACTGGAATTTATTTATCAGATGACAGGGGGCTCGGTCGATAATCTTGTGGTGTTTTCAATTGTTTTTTTCTTCGTTTTGTTTTGCATTATTCCGCTCTTTTTTTTGAAAAGGCCGGAAGCTTGGTTGATGTCTCTCTTGATTATATGGGTGGCGCATTATCCAGACCTGTTTCGCTTGTTTCTGGGAAGACCTTATATTTTTACGATGGCCGTCTTGGTGTTTCTGGGATTTGCCTGGCCGCGTTTCAAGACAAAGCCCGTCCCGTGGACGTCCGTGTTGATTTTGACTGTCTTGATTGCTCTGGCAACGTGGATTCATTGCCTGTGGTACATGTTTGCCCTGCCTGTTTTATGTTTTTTTATTGCCCGCGAGTGGCGCGCCGGTTTTGTTGTTTCTTTGTGCACGATTGCCGGAGTAGTCATCGGTATGCTCATGACTGGACATCCCATTCAGTTTTTTTTGCAAACGGTGGGCCATTTTTTTCACAGTCTTGGGGACCATACATTTACAAGACAGCTTGTTTCCGAATTCCAGCCTTTCACTGGCGATCAAATGATTATCATTGCGGTTCTGGGTATGTTAGGCTGGCGCACTTTTCGCAATGGCTGGAATCTGAAAGCAATAGACAACCCTGTGTTTATTCTTGCCGCAGTAAGCTGGGTTCTGGGATTTCTGGTGCTCCGGGTCTGGGTTGATTGGGGCATCCCCGCCGTTTGTGTGTGGATTGCACTGGAATTTGAAGAGTATCTGAAATCCTCAATGGATGTCTCTTCATGGAAACGCGCGGGGTTTACCCTGGCGATAGCCTGTATTTTATTTATTTCCGTAACCGGCGACTATGGCAGTCGCTGGACGCAATCTATGTCGGTGCAGTATCTTTCCGCGGACAATCCCGAACATAAAAAGTGGCTTCCGGAAAAAGGAGGCATCATTTACAGCGATGACATGACGGTCTTCTATCAGACATTTTATGCCAATCCCCATGCGGATTGGCGCTATATACTGGGATTTGAACCGACGATGATGCCACCCGGGGATCTGGCAATCTACAGAAAAATTCAGTGGAATTACGGCGCAGCTGAGGCATACGGGCCGTGGGTCAAAAAAATGCGGCCGGAAGACAGGCTGATCTTAAGAAGGCATTCCATGCCTGACATCAAAGAACTTGAGTGGAATTTCACTGTGTCGGGAACCTGGGTAGGCCGCTTGCCGAAAAAATGATTGCGACGATTGTACAAGTTTATCAAAACACATTGTATTTGATAATGTAGTAAAACAACGAATGCATGAAGGCTTTATCAGTAAAAACTGAATATTTCGTAAAAGTCATCCTCCTGGTGATGATCTTTCTTTTTATTTCAGCAGCGTTTATTTTAGCGCTGATGCCGCCCATTGCCCGTGATGCTCTCATTCATCATCTGGCCATTCCCAAACTCTGGATCGTTAATGGCGGGTTTTATGAAACTCCCTGGGCCGTATATTCTTATTATCCCATGAACGTTGATTTGCTTTACCTTATCCCCCTGTATTGCGGAAATGATATTATTCCCAATTTTATCCATTTCAGCTTCGGAATCGGCACGGCTGTAGTCATTTACCTCTATCTCCGCAGGAAATTCAATCAAGCTACCGGTTTACTTGGTTTCTTAATCTTTATCAGCACGCCGGTCATCAGCAAACTATCAACGATGGCGTATGTTGATCTCGGGCTGGTATTTTTTATTGCCGCAAGCGTGCTGGCTTTCATACGTTGGCGTGATGGTGAATATAAACAATATTCATGGCTGCTGATTTCTTCCGTTGCCATGGGACTGGCGTTGGGCGCCAAATATAATGGTCTTGTTGCTTGGTTTTTTCTGACAATGGCCATCGTCTTTATCCGCTCTAGAGATACCGGCTGTCAGGGGAAGGCGATAAGTTCGGGCTTAATATTTTTTATTGTTTCCCTGGCTGTCTTTTCTCCCTGGTTAATCAAAAACACCATTCTGACCGGTAATCCTTTATATCCGCTGTTCCCCGGTTTTTTTAGTCGTATTCCATCTGGCGACGGCGGCGCCAATACGGTGGCTTTTGTTCATAGTCATGCCGGCTTGTTCAGGACGCGGGAACTGTTCTTCGGAGAAAGTCTCTGGGAAATTCTATTAATACCCTTGCGCATGTTTTTTCAGGGGCAGGATGACAACCCCCGCTATTTTGACGGTGTTTTGAATCCCGTATTAATTATCTTTGTTCCTTTTGCTTTTATGAAAAAAAATATGAAAATCGAGAATCTGTTTTTCTTGCTTTTCGCCGTTTATTTTATCCTGATTTCTTTTTTTCTGGATCAGATCAGAATCCGCTATATTTTGCCGGCAATTCCTTTTCTTGTCATCCTGACGGCAACGGGATTGGCGAATATCTTTGCGTGGTTGACTGAAAGGGAACGTCTGTTGCGGCGCATGTGCATATCGGGATTGGTGATTATTTTATTAGTGCTTTTAGGTCTTAACGTCATTTACATCCAAAAATATTTCCTCAAAATTGATCCTGTAAGGTATCTTATGAAAAAGGAATCAAGAGATGATTTTATTTCACGCCATGATGCCAGCCATCCCGCGATGATGTATATCAATAAAAATACCACTGAGAACGCCAGGATCAGACTCATATTATTAGCCGGACGGGGGTATTATCTGAACAGAAGGTATGAGGAAGATCGTTCGATGGGCATGGGGCTGGGAATGATTCAAGACATGGTCAATCATTCCGGCGATGAGAAATTATTCCAAACCTATCTGGCCTCCTTGGATTGCACGCATCTTCTGATCCGCTATGAATTGTTTCAACAGTATTTACAGGATGATTTCGATCCGGAAAAAATTGAACAGCTGAAAAAACAGATGAATCATGCCTTAAAAATGATCTACAATGATCATCAATATGCTGTATTTAGTATAATACGGCAATAAAAAGCAGGTGCTATTCATGTCAATTGCTTTCACAAAGGATCGTCAAAAGCAGGTTATTCTTATGCTTCTTTTGGTCATCATGGTGCTTGGTGTATATTGGCCAGTGCAGAATTTCGAATTTGTCAATTATGATGATCAACTTTATATTACGGAAAACTACAGAATTCAGACGCCTGTTACCTCAAAAAGTATCCTTGACGCTTTTATGGACATTCACACCGGGAACTGGCATCCATTGACGATGCTGTCGCACCTGTTGGATTGGCAATTGTTTGGCGTCAATGCCGGCGGTCATCACTGGACAAGTCTTATTATACACGTTTTCAACACAGTATTACTTTTCCTGCTTTTTCAAATCCTGACGGGCGCTCTCTGGCGCAGTGCGTTTATTGCAGCGCTATTTGCCATTCATCCCATTAATATGGAGTCGGTTGCCTGGATCGCTGAGCGAAAGAATGTATTGAGCACATTTTTCTGGATTTTAACCATGCTATGCTATGTCTGGTATGTGAAAGCGCCGGGTTGGACAAGGTATTTAACGGTTCTTATTTGTTTTATTTTTGGCTTAATGTGCAAACCCATGCTGGTAACCCTTCCTTTTGTTTTATTGCTTCTGGATTTTTGGCCATTGAATCGGATGACAATTCTTGCAGGTCAGAATCAATCTGCTGGTTCTGTTCAGAAAGCAAGAACCTCTTTTCTGATTCTGGAGAAAATTCCTCTATTGATGGTTTCAGCTTTTTTTATTGGTATCACAATATATACACAAAAAATCGGAAATGTATTTTACAATCCGCACGAATTGCCGTTGTTTGATCGTTTGGCCAATATCGTTTTTTCCTATGGCTTATATATAAAAAAATTATTTTTTCCGACGGACCTTTCAGTCTTTTACCCGTTTCATCCCATACCTGTGTGGCAGGTTGTTTTGGTTTTGTTTATTTTAATTTCAGCGACTATTATGGCATGTAAATATTTTAAAAAATATCCATATCTCATCGTTGGCTGGTTTTGGTATCTTGGTACTTTGATTCCGGTAATCGGATTCATTCAGGTTGGCCGTCAGTCCATGGCGGATCGTTATGCCTATGTTCCCTTTATAGGCCTTTTTATCATTCTCGCATGGACTGTCCCGCAAATATTTGCAAAATTGCGATACTCAAAGATTTATGCTTCAATATTAGCTATTGGTTTTATCGTGATCCTGATGATTTCATCTTATAGCAGGGTTAGCATATGGCAAAACACCAGGACTTTGTTTGAAGACGCACTGAAAATTAATTCAACGAATTATTTTGCTTATAATGTATTGGGTGTGGAAGAAGCAAATCTGGGACGTAACGGTAAAGCATTGTCCTACTATTACGTATCTTTGAAAATGAATCCGCAATATGAACAAGCATACAATAATGCGGGTAACGCATTTTTAAAACTGGGCAAACATCAGGATGCTTATAACTGCTATCAAAAAGCGATATCAATAAACAGCAAACTGGCGATTGCCTATCATAATATTGGCGTGCTGTTTGCGATCAACAATAAAGCCGATGAAGCTGTTATTAATTTTGAAAAAGCTTTAAAGATAACACCGGATGACATTAATACCCATATGAGTATGGGCAACCTGTTACTCAGCAAGGGAAATCTTGAAGATGCAATGCTGCATTTCGAAAAAGTAATAAATTTGAATCCAAGAAATACGGAGTCTCGAAAAAGATTAGGACAAATCTTAAATATGAAACGATAAATTACGCAGACAGAGCCGGAATCTGTTTTCAGGGGTGGATTCAGGGAAGTCTTTTTGCTTGAAATGCGGGAAACTTTACGCTATAGCAAACGTCAATTAGTCACTTGGGCGGTTAACTCAGCGGGAGAGTGCTACCTTCACACGGTAGAAGTCGCTGGTTCAATCCCAGCACCGCCTACCAAATGATTTCATGGGGTTACGGCTTATGCTGTCGCCCTTTTTTTATAGATGAATATGCTCTACTTAAAAAAGAAATTAACAATATACGGCATTATCTTTTCAATCATTGTAATATTTATAAGTGGCTTTATCGTCTATCAATACATGATGGATAATCCCGATATTCCCTTGCTACTTCCGGAAGAAGGGGCTGATTGGATTCGTTATCGTCAGCCCGTGGAGCTCCTTTCCAAACCGGGTCAGCAAATTACCATTTTTTCAAAAGATTATCGGGTGGATACTTTACCCCCTAAGGTTTTACTCAGTGTCCGGGCAATGAAAAATTTTACGGTCTGGATTGATAACAGGATGATTTTCCAATCCAGAGCGGAGGTGCCAAATTGGAAACAGATCGTCAACATTGATCTGTCGGAAGTTATTAGACCGGGAAATCACAGGCTGCTGATAAGCGTTGAAAATTTTAACGGACATCCCCTCCTGCTTGCCTATTCTCAAGCTTTGCATCTGGCTACCAATGAAGATTGGCTTGCCACAAAAGATCTAAAAAATTGGTCATCCGCTCTTTATGCAGGCACTCAGCAATTCCCCCTTGATCCGAATGATCGTTTGATAATTTCTTACAAATTTCCGCGCACTGATCGTACTCTTCTGACACATCTACCTCTTTATATCGCAATCTTTCTTTTGGTTTTCTTTTTTACCTTCTTAAACTCGATGAGACACAGCTTTTATTTTAGCCGTTTGAATTTCTTTCGATACATCAATGCAAATTATGTTCATTGGTTCATTCTAAGCGCCTGGGTGGCAATGTCCATTAACAATTTGATTAAATTGCCTTTATACATCGGTATGGACTATCCGGAGCAGCTTGGATACATTCAATACATTGTTGAACATGGACGCATCCCTTTGGCGAACGAAGGCTGGCAAATGTTTCAACCTCCCCTGTATTATTTTCTTTCTGCAATTTTATACAAAACATTCATGTTTTTCATATCCATAAACTGTGTTGAAATGATTCTGCGTATTATTCCGATTATTTGCGGCGCATTGCAAATTGAACTGTGCTGGCAAGCCCTCAAAACTGCCTTTCCCCATCAAAACAATCTAAAAATTGTCGGTATTTTAATTTGCGGATTACTGCCAATGAATACATACATTTCTCAAGTCATCGGCAATGAACCACTGGTGGGATGTTTGTCCAGTATCGCTATTATTATGATAATCCGGTATCTTCAGGTATTTCCGCAACGTTCAGTACAGGCATTCGCGACAATCGGATTGATGATGGGACTTGCCTTGCTCACGAAATTAACAGTTTTGCCTCTTTTTGTCCCAGTTTTGATCGCGGTTGCTTATATGAGCATCAACAATCATGATGATAAAAAAAATGCGTATTATTTTGCGCTGAAGAATGTCCTGATTGTTCTTGGATGTGCGTTTCTTGTTTCAGGATGGTACTTTATCAGAAATTGGCTCTATTTGGACACTTTTATTGTCAATAAGTCATGTAATGTGGAATGGTGGCAGGAACCAGGCTATCGCACTGTGGAACAATTTTATTTTTTCGGGAAGTCGGTCTTTTATCCCATTTATGCCAATGTCATCGGATTTTGGGATTCTCTTTACTCTACATTTTGGCTCGATGGGAGCTTAAGCGGTATTGCTTCTTATCAGTTTCGACCTCCTTGGAATTATGATTTTTTATTAGCTGGCGCTTTTTTCGCCATTGTGCCGTCCTTTGCCATCATGCTGGGTTTAATTGCAAGTTTTAGAAAACCTTTAGCACCAGAACGGCGTATTATATTTTTCTCCGCGTTATGCGCGCTCATTTATATCGCGTCTCTGGCGTATCGTTTTTTAACTATTCCCATGTACAGTGTAGCGAAAGCAACTTATATGATCAGCATACTTCCTTGTTTTGCCATTTTGTGTGGCGCCGGTTTCAGAATATTAACAAAGAATTTATTTCTCAAATGTCTTTGCTACGGTTTGATTGCCTGCTTTGCGGTTGCGGCATACAGCGCTTATTTTGTCTTATGAAAGATAATCAAGCCTTTAATCAATCTTTGCGGTTAAGTTCGAACCATAGATAGGTCAGTAATAGCTTGCCTGTAGGCCAGATTTTAAACTTTGTACTCCCATGTTGGCGGGCAGTTTCTGTTGTGGGAAATTCAGTGCGACTGATCTTGAACTTGTATGCCCGTATTACCATTTCAATATCAATTGACAAGCCGTAATCAAGAACATTCATGCGTTGAAAAGCATCACGACGCCAGCCCTTAAATCCATGCAGCACATCTTTGACCCAATAACCCTCTCGGCGCCATATGATGCCGGCAAAGATCGCCAAGGCTTTTACAAGCCATTTACGAGGGCGCCAGAAGCATACATCCTCTTCGTTAACTGATCCTGGTATTTGTCGACTGGCAATGACCAGGCCATAGCCGTTTTCAAGAAAAAAACGGAATTTTTTCAAATCCCCGGTCGGGATAGTGTTTTTGGGAAAGAATACAACAACGGCATCACATGTTGAAAGACTGTCGGCGAATACATAAGCAGCGTTAAGCCCTATCTTTGGCTGCTGATAAACAGCAATGTCCTGTGAGCGTAAATATTCGATAGTGCCATCAGTACTGCCGCCGTCAATCGCATATATTTCATCGAAAATTTCCTGGGGTAATTGGGGGACTTGAATTTTACAACTTTCACACTCGTTCCAAACTAAAAGACATAAAGAAATTCTCATTGCATTTCTTTCTTGGCAAGCACAACGGCAAAATCAAAGGCCTCGGCGACAGCGACATCGGAATTCATATGTTCCCATTTGCCCCAGCGGCCGATTCCATAAATTCGGTTGGTTGCAGCCCAATGTAAAATACGCGCTATGGTTTCAGGCTTACCAATTGTATTCACAGGGTAAGAAAATTCATTGCTGTGCCTCCAGCCGACGATCGGACATGAGCGGGTGGCGTTGGTTTCTGTGTAATATCCATGTGATCCTGGGCAAAAGTTGAATCTTAATATCAAACGGTGATGTGGCACAGATTCAGATGGATCATAAATCCAATGAGATTGACTGGGCAGGTTATCGGCAAAATAATCGATATTAATTCCTACGCTGTGAAGTTTTTCGATCTCGTTTTCAATTTCCACAGGCAGATGAGTAAAATGAGGCCATAATGTCCATGGGATCGTATTAATAATAACGTCGGTCTGCCATTTGCGATTTACAGTGCGCGTGGTGTGATCTATATTTTCCACAGGACAATCGTTGATTAGACATGGTCCCAATGCCGCGCCCATGCGCCGCCATAATTCACCGTATCCGTATTGCTTAGGATAGAGAAACTTGGCGTGTGCGGGCAAAATTGCTAATTTTCGTCCATCCAAACGGTTTAGTAATGTATTTTGCAAGGTTACACTTGGTAATTTATACAACCAGTATGTGCCGAGCAGGCTTAAGTCCATCGACCAAATCTTGCGGTTGTATGGAAGCATGTATTCTTCAGCTATGCGCCTACCTAGTTTCCACTCTATCCAGGCAGCAAATGATTCAGGCATGCTTTTCCCGTGCAGACATCCTGCCTGCGCCATAGATTTCATAAAGTCAATCTGCTCAGTTTGGGGCAACTGCCACAAATTGGCTTCCAGAGGATAGTCAATTTCCAGTCCCCGCAGGTATATTTTGGAAATTCTTTCAAATTCATTCCATTCTTTCTCAGGCAAAAATGAAAAGAGAAAATCTAGAACTTTCCTGTTGCGTACATCCAGAAAGTGTGCGCCGCCAATATCAAGAGGCGCACCATCTACCTGCTCTGAACGACAAAGGCCGCCGGCTGCTGATTCCTTCTCCAGTACTAATAAATCGCTTGAAGAAATGCCACATTTAAGAAGTGCATGGGCAATCGTTAAACCGCTCGGCCCAGCACCCAAAATCAGATATTTTAACTTATGCACTAACTATCCTTTAAAATACAGGCGCTGAAGATGGTAATTTTCGTACTTCTATATTAGCCATAATAAAAAATGCAACATAAAACTTTGGGCAATGAGGAAACCAAGGTATCGCCTGGGGTATGAGGGGCAGCCCAAAAAAATGATTTTCAAAGAGAAATCCTATTGACACAAGAGGATCGCTTCACTACAGTACTAGCCTATAAAAGCAAGTGCATGGTTTGTTTAAAAGGAATCGATATGTCGAATTTAAAAAGCAGCATCAGTGTCGTTATTCCCGTTTATAATTTTGATGGTCCTGATGGTTTTGACCATGCCGATTAAGCTTATCGACCTGATTTTAGCTAAATTCCCTCACGCAGAAAAAATTGCCAGTGGTTTTTATATCGTTGCCAGAAAAAAGGAAACACAATCGATTGAGCATCAGGAATCAGTTTCATAATGCGTTCATCATAAAATACGACCAGAAAGTGATAACCTATGTCCATTATTTCGCAAAGGCTGGTGGATAAAATATTCGGAAAAACCGGATGTCTTTATGCTGTCTTTTTGCTACTGATCGTTGCTTTAAAATGGTCTTTTTTCTCTATGCCACCGGTATGGGATGAAGCATTCAGTATTTTTCCGGCGGCGGATTTTTTAGTTAAGCATGGTTTTGATTATTCACTTTTGTTATCTCAGCCAGGCTATCACGATGGGGGACCAACCGCGCATGCGTTATCTTTGCTGACCTTATTTACCGCGCTTGTTTTGAAAATGACCGGTGGCGGGAAACTGGCCTGGATGGTTTTGCATATTTCGCAATGGTTGATGGCAGCAGCCATTGGTATGGTATTGACGCGGCTATACAGTACATTATTCGACAAAATCCCGGCTTTTTTGCTTGCGGTTGCTTCGCTGGCGTACCCCCTGATGCTTGCTCAACTCGGCGGCATGTACCTCGAAGTTCCTTTGCTTTTCTTCTCTATTTTTGCATTTTATAATTATCGCAGTAACCGGATATGGCTGGCGTCCCTTCTCCTTTTGGCTGCCTGTCTGACCAAGGGCAGCGGCATTATCGCTGTCGGAGTTTTGTGTATGTTGACTTTATTTTCCAGCAGCAAACCGGTCAAGAAAAGAATTTTAGATTTTTTTATCATTTTCATCCCTTCCTTTGCCGTGCTTTTTGCCCTTATGTTCCACACTGGGAATCAACCTGCATTTCCTAATCCATCAACTTTTACGGATATTTTAAACGAGATCAATTATCGCAATCTTACTGCTCATCAGAGATATATATCCTTCATACCGGAATTAAACTTTATTTTTGCCGGAAGTGTTGTGATATCAATATTCGTCTTGTTAAAAAATATCAGTCGATATGTAAAATCAAACCAAAGTGATTCTAATGTAATAATTTATAATTGCTTATTGATCATCGTATTTTCTGTCTTTCATTTTGTCGTGTATGCCTATATTCAAACAAGTGATTACATTTTTTTATCCCGATACTTTTTCTATGTTATTCCCTCCGTGTTATTTGTCATTTATTATTCAATCGATGAGGCTTTAAAGATAACAGGAATAAGGATATCTTTTTTTTTAATTGCAATAATGATTTTTCTCATAAACAGGAATGGAATACTTTATCCGACGATTCCATATTCAAGTATTGCCATAGCACAACGGTCCGAAGAATATATCAACGGCTATTTCGTACAGAAAGAGTATATTCATTTGATTGAAAAGCAAACACTGAAAAATATACCGATCTATGTTGATCTTCCGGATTATTTTTTAACGCATTATCCTGTTTCCCGATATGTAGTGAAACCGCTTGCCAATGTTTACTTACTCAGGCAGGTCATGGAATCAAATAACAATAAGTTCATATATCCGGATCATTTTATTCTGGCATATCATTACCCGTGGCTAGGGGGACGGGAAATAAAAAAAATATTACATGATGTGTCCGGAGATAATGAATTTTCGTCTAATGCATTGGGATATTTTCAAAAAGGATATTTCAGCGCCCAAGTCGTTGAGGTAAAGCGAAAGCAGCCTGCGGCTTTTCGATAAACAAGATTGTATGCAGCCGGGATTATTTTTTATTGCCCTGCCTTAAGTAAACAATTCTTCTGTTGTTGTGGGCAACGGCATAATCCGGTTTGAGACGGATCGCTTCATTGAAGTTCTCAATGGCTTTCTGGTATTGACCGAGCTTAAAATAAGCGGCTCCCCTGTTGTTGTACGCATCGGCATAATCCGGTTTGAGACGGATCGCTTCATTTAAATTTTCAATGGCTTTCTGATACTGGCCAAGTGTAAAGTAAACAGCTCCCCTGCTGCTGTAGGCGTCGGCATAATTTGAATTCAGGCGAATGGCACAATTATAATCTTCAATGGCTTTCTGATACTGGCCGAGTTTCGTGTAAACAACCCCTCTGTTATAGCGGTACACGGCGTTGTTTGATTCCATGCGGATGGACCTGTTGTAATGAACCATCGCTTCGTCAAGCTTTCCTTCTTTCAGCAGGGCAAGGCCAAGATAGAGATGTGCCCTGGGATTATCTTTTGTTACCTGCAAAGCATGACTAAAAAGTTCGATGCTGTTTTTCCAGTAACCGCATTGCTGCCATGTTAAAAAAGCCAGAATGACAATGACGGCAGTTCCCAGGGGGAGCAAAACCTTTCTGCGGATGTCTTCTCGTTTAAACAGAAGCGGGATCCCCCATGCCAGCATTATGGCAATGCCGATGGAGGGCAGGTAGGTGTATCGGTCGGCCATTGCCTGGCCTCCGACCTGCACGAGGCCGATTACAGGGATAAGCGTTCCCAGGTACCAGAACCAGCCGACAAATAAAAAGGGCAGCCTTTTGATGTAATAAAGAACAGCAGTGGTAATGAAGATAATGATAAGGCCGGAAATAAATATTTTCCATAAAGGGAGAAAGAAATCATAAGGATAAAACACGCCTAGATGAAAAGGCCAGAAGGTTTTTTCCAGATAAGCTGCGTAGGCAACAATAGCGTTGGCGGCGCGCGTGATAAACGGCAGGATTGCATCAGAAGCAATGGCACCCTCTTTATTTTGCGCCCGGAAAGTAAGAATGCTGGAGGCGATGGTTAAGAAAATGAAAGGAATCTTTTCCCAGATAAGTCCTCCTGCTGACATAATAACTCTGCCAGGCGCAGCCATTGCTTTTTGCCAGCGTTCCAGCGGCCAGTAATCCAGAAGCATCAGGACAAAAGGCAGAGTAACCAGCATTGGTTTGGACATCAGAGCCAGAGCGAATAATATCAGACACAGAAGATACCGGAGCAGCCCGGCTTTTTTCGTGTAGAAAGCATAACTGTAGAGAGTGGCCATGCCGAAGAACATACTCAGGACATCTTTTCGTTCAGAAACCCATGCTACCGATTCTGCTCTGAGGGGATGCAGGGCGAATAATGCGGCGGTAAAAGCGGCGGCCCAGAGGTTGTTCGTTGTTTTATATAGAAAGAGAAACAGGCAGATAACAGCGCCGATGTGCAGAAGCAGACTTACCAGGTGATGGCCGGAAGCGTTTGCTCCAAACAGGCTCCAATCCAGCGTGTGTGAAATCCACGTTAGAGGATGCCAGTTGCCCACGGCTACGGATGTAAACGCCCATTTCATGCTTTCCGCATTCATGCCGGATTGAATATGACTGTTTTCCGTAAGGTAATAGTTATCATCAAAATTCACAAAGTCATTGCCCGCTATCCTGCTGAAGGCGACGCAGGAAGAAACAATTAAAAAGATGATAACGAGACAGGTATATATTTTCTTCACAAAAATGCCCGGATGATGATTAATCGAAAATCACTATTTCCTTTCATTATTTCTGTATCATAGGATTCATTAGGAGTAAATGGTAGGCGCAGTTGCCATCTTTGAATGGACACGGTTTCCAATTTGCTATATAAAACCGGAAGCAGGAGATATCCAGGATGTTTAAAAACAAAAAAGTTATTGTGGTGATGCCGGCGTATAACGCGGCGCAGACGCTGAAGATAACCTATGATGAGGTGATGGCGCAGGAGATTGTCGATCTGGTGATTCTTGTGGATGATGCGAGCTCGGATGAAACATCGGTTATTGCCGGTAAATTGCCCAAGACCCGGGTTCATGTTCACCATAAAAACCGCGGATACGGCGCCAATCAAAAGACCTGTTATAAAATGGCTCTCGCAGAAGGCGCGGACATCGTCATTATGGTGCATCCTGATTATCAATACACGCCAAAACTGATTCCGGCCATGGCTTCCATGATCGGGAATGGTCTTTATCACTGTGTTCTTGGTTCAAGAATCCTGGGCGGTCATGCGGTGGGCGGCGGTATGCCGCTGTGGAAGTATGTTGCCAACCGTTTTCTTACTTTTTCGGAAAATGTCATACTGGGGGCGAAACTTTCCGAATATCATACAGGCTATCGCGCTTTCTCGCGGGAACTCCTTGAAAAAATGCCCCTCGATTTAAATTCCGACGATTTTGTTTTTGACAATCAAATGCTGGCCCAGATTGTCTGGTTTGGTTATACCATCGCCGAGGTCAGTTGTCCGACAAAGTACTTTGCCGAAGCGTCGTCGATCAACTTTGCCCGCAGCGTCAAGTATGGATGGGGATGTCTCGGGACGGCGATGAGTTTTCGCCTGGCCAAAGCAGGATTGTTTCGGTCGTCGCTCTTTCCGGAGATCCATTCATGACGTCGAAAAACGAGAATCGTTTCGATGTTTTTTTTGAAAATGAGAAGTATGTTTCTCTGAAAAATCACTTGTACAATTACCTCCTGCGAAAGCGCGCTGTTGAAAAAGCGATGCAAAACGAGCAAAAGGAACTTGTCCTGGAAATTGGCAGCGGCATTTCTCCTGTTCTGACGTCCTGGGATCGTATCGTGTATTCCGATTTGTCCGCCTCAGCGCTCGATATGCTGAAAAAGATCCATGGAAAGGGACAATATGTTGTTGCGGATGCTGGCAATCTGCCCTTTGAGAATGAGTCATTTTCTCATGTGATATCCTCCGAAGTTCTGGAACATCTTGAGGACGACCGGAAGGCGCTAAGGGAGATTGCCAGGGTGACAAAGCCCGACGGGGCGTTGATTGTGACATTTCCGCATCGGCATTTTTATTTTGCACATGATGATCGTTTCGTTCATCACTACCGGCGTTATGAAATATCCGAGATGATTTCCCGTCTGGAAGAAGCCGGATTTTATCCGGTTGATGTGCGCAAGGTTCTCGGGCCTTTAGAAAAGTTGACCATGTTGCCTGTTACCATTGGTGCCTCTGTCTGGCAGACTTTGAACCAGAAAGGACGCCTGAAAAGAACGCAGGTTCCGCCGCCGGACCTTCTGATCAGCCTGTTTAAGTGGTCCAATCGACTTTATGCCGGTCTTGCATGGCTTGATGCGCTGATGATGCCCCGCGCTTTATCAACAGTTTTGCTGATCAAGGCAAAGAAAAAACGGACATAAGGGAACGACTTTATTATTCAATGCCGCTGGCGGGGGCTTTAATCCAGGTTCTCTTCATGTGACCTTTTTCATGGTGGCAAGATATTGTCGGCAGAGATACCGGTAGGCTTCAATGCCGTCTCTGAAGGTTGCTTTATCCTTGTCGGTGACGTCGCGGGTGATTTTGGCGGGATGCCCCGCGACAATTTTGCCGGCGGGAATGTGCATGCCTTTAGGAACCAGTGAACCCGCCGAAACAAAAACATCTTCTTCGCAAATGACACTGAAAAGGACGATGGCGCCGATGCCGATCATGCACCGGGAATGGATGTGGACGTCATGCAGGATGACGCCGTGCGCGACGATAACCTCATCTTCGATGATAACCTGAGAGCCAGTATAAACGTGAATGACGGCGTTGTCCTGAATGCTGGACCGGTTGCCGATGATCACCGGGCCGAAGTCCGCGCGGATGGAAACGCCGGGGGCGATCAGACATTCATGTCCGATGCGGATGTCGCCAATCAGAACAGCTTTTGGATGAACAAAAGAATCGGACGGGATCTGCGGCTTTTTACCCTCAAATTCATACAGTGCCATAGCAATCAACCTTGCTGCTAACAGGTCAGGGAAATATTGACCGATCCGCCCCGGCCGAAGATATCATGCAGATGGACATACCCTTTGATTTTCTTCTTTTCATTGACGACGGCCAGAGAGGTGATCTCTATTCTCTGCATAAACTCCACTGTTTCCGCCAGCGATGCTTTTTCGTCAATGGTTTTCGGGTTGGCCGTCATAATTTCGTCAATGGTCAGTCCTTCAAAAGACAGCCCTTTGGCAACCATGCGCCGGACATCGCCGTCGGTCAGAATGCCAAGCAGGTTGCTTTTCTTGTCGGTGACCAGTACGAAGCCGACGTTCATGCGGTCGACTTGCGCGATGGCCTGCAGGGCCGGTGTTTTGGTTAATACAATCGGAATTTTGTCCCCCGTGATCATGGCATCCCGGACGGTTGCCCGAAGTCTTGCGCCCAGGCTGCCGCCAGGATGAAACTTGTAGAAATCTTTTTCACGAAATTTCCGTTTGTCAATCAAGGCAATGGCCAGAGCGTCTCCCATAGCCAGTGCGGCTGTAGAACTGGAGGTCGGCGCCAGACCGAAAGGGCAGGCTTCTTTTTCCACGGATACGTCAATGACGATGTTGCTGTTTTTGGCCAGTGTCGAATCAAGCACACCGGTAAAGGAGATGATGGGCGCTCCGATGTGTTGGACGGAGCTGATGATCGGAATTAACTCCCGCGTTTCGCCGCTGTTGGAAATGGCCAGCAAAATATCTTCTTTGGTCACAATGCCCAGATCGCCATGAATGCCCTCTACCGGGTGCAGAAAGAGCGCCTGCGTGCCCGTGCTTGTCATTGTGGCGACGA